>JAJFJC010000304.1 GCA_021774385.1 Alphaproteobacteria bacterium | reverse complement strand
GCTTGCTGCTCAACGGTCGCTTTCGTTCCGTCCTCGAACTCCACCCCCTCTTCAGACAAAGGCGGCGCCATGGCGATTTGGTGACCGGGAAAATACTTATGGTAGTTCATGCCTTCGGCGACTGCGGTGCCGGAAGGTGGCTCCGCATATCCCGTCATCAAAGCGTAAAGGTAATTCGGGCCGCCAATTCTGGCTTCCACCATGAGCGAAAGATCCGGCGGCAACGCACCATTATTCCCCGCCCGGGCCGCATTGGCATTTGGGAAGGGCTTCACGAACCGGTCCGACGCCAAAGCAGGACGCATATACATTTCGCCCTCGTTATTGGGTCCGTCTTGCACCTCGTTTTCGGCGGCGAACGCTTTAATCTGTTCTGGGCTATAACCCAAATCCGCCAAGTTCCGATAGTAGATCAGGTTCAGGCTGTGGCAGCCCGCGCAGACTTCGTTATAGACTTGCAGCCCGCGCTGCATAGCGGCCCGATCATAGGTGCCGAACGGCCCTTCAAACGACCATTCATGTTTTGGAATTTCGACACCACCAGCCGCAAGTACTGGACTTGCTATCCCCAACAAAACGGCACTGGCCAGGATTTTAATCGCTTTTACCATTACGATTTCTCCATCTTGGCAGCCGCTGCCCCGGCGGAAGTACCCCCACCGCCGCCCGTCACCGGCTCGGCGATACTGGTCGGTAATGGCAATGGCGTTTCGATCTTACCGAGAATTGGCATTACGAGGATGAAGTGGACGAAATAGTACACTGTCGCTACTTGCCCGAGAATCAGCGCGTTACCTTCGGCTGGCTGTGATCCAACCCAGCCCAGCGCGATACAATCCGCGAAGAAGATCCAAAAAACATATTTGTAGATCGGACGATACTTCGCGCTGCGGACCTTCGCCGTATCGAGCCACGGCAAAATGAACAGAATTAGGATCGATCCGAACATCAGGATCACACCCATCAGTTTCGCCGGGATGAACCAAAAGTCGATCGTGACCGAACGCAAGATTGCGTAGAACGGCAGGAAGTACCATTCCGGCACGATATGCGGCGGCGTTTGCAGTGGATTCGCTTCGATATAATTATCCGGCTCACCAAAGAAATTCGGTGCGAAAAACACGAAGAAGGCAAAGAACAGCAGAAACACGCCAATGCCGACCGAATCTTTGGCCGTGAAATACGGATGGAAGGGCACCGAGTCCTGTGGGCCCTTCATTTCAATACCATCGGGATTGTTCGATTTGGTCATGTGCAGCGCCACGACATGCAAACCGACAACGGCAAACAGAACGAACGGCATCAAATAGTGCAGCGAGAAGAAACGGTTCAACGTTGCGTTATCGACGGCGAACCCGCCCCAAAGCAGCGTCACGATCCAATCGCCAACATAGGGGATCGCGGAAAACAGATTGGTGATAACCGTTGCGCCCCAATAACTCATTTGGCCCCAAGGCAGGACATAGCCCATGAATGCCGTGGCCATCATCAGAAGAAGGATAACGACACCCAGCATCCACAACAGCTCGCGCGGCGCCTTATAGGACCCGTAATACAGCCCGCGGAACATATGGATATAAACGACGATAAAGAACATCGACCCGCCGTTCATATGAATGTAACGCAACAGCCAGCCGTAATTCACATCGCGCATGATGCGTTCCACGCTGTCAAAAGCGTAGTCAACATGCGGCGTATATTGCATGGCCAGCATGATGCCGGTGACGACCATCACCACGAGCACGATCGAGGCCAACGCGCCGAAGTTCCAGAAATAATTCAGGTTCTTCGGCATCGGGAACTGCTGATACTCGTGATCCATATAGGTGAAGATCGGCAGCCGGTCGTCGACCCATCGGATAACCGGATTTTTCCACTGCGACGCAGTACTCATCGATGCCCCCTACCCAATAAGAATTGTTTTGTCATCGACAAATTTATACGGCGGCAGCGGCAAGTTCTTTGGCGCTGGGCCCTTTCTGATACGGCCCGACGTATCGTAGTGCGAACCGTGGCAAGGACAGAACCAACCGCCAAATTCACCTTTCGGGTCCGTGGATTTTTGCCCGAGTGGGATACAACCAAGATGGGTGCACAGACCGATCATAACCAGCCAATCCGCTTTTTGTGCGCGGTCGCCGTCCTTCTGAGGATCGCGCATATCGGCGCTATCGCCCTTGAGCGCTTCGTCGATTTCAGCCTTGGTGCGGCGACGCACGAATACTGGCTTCCCTTGCCAGACAATCGTTATCGACTGCCCCTCTCCAATGGGGTCCAGATCGACTTCGACCGTTGACAACGCCAGGACTTCAGCCGAAGGGTTCATGGAGTGGATCAGTGGCCAAGCAAAGCTTGCCGCACCCACGACGCCCATTCCGCCAGCCGCGAGAACTAAAAAATCACGCCGCTCGGCATCTTCGTCGCCCGCCTCGGGCGACGCTGCAGTATCCGACATCCTTGTACCCCCTCAGTCACGCAGTGCCCCGCTAAATCGAGGTAACCCACGTATAATATCCCACAACCGACTTACGAAGCAAAAGCCTACTCGAACAAGATTTGTGCTTCGTCTACCTTAAACGCTACAAACTCGTCGAGATCAAGCGCAGCAAACGCAGACGATGCCAACGCATGAGCGTGGCCCACCAGCCCAGTATCGTATAATGTGATTCGCCCAGCTTGCAAAGCCGACAACATGAATTTACGGAAACCGTGACGCCATTTCATGCGTTTAGCCCTCTTTCAGCCCGATATACCGCAAAACGCCGGCGCGATAATCCGCCTCGCCGCATGCATGGGTGTCGCGGTCGATATCATCGAGCCGTGCGGGTTCGTTTGGTCGGAAACCCGTATGCGCCGCGCGGGAATGGATTATATTGAACGCGCGGCGATTACCCGTCACATTTCCTGGAATGAATTTCAATCAGCGAACCGGGCCAGATTGATTCTTCTGACAACGCAGGCGGCCACGTCCTACGCAACTTTTTCATTTGAAAAGGACGACATCTTGCTGCTTGGCCGTGAAAGCGCGGGGGTCCCCCCGGCGGTTCACGATGCCGTTCACGATAGCGTCCTAATTCCGATGACACCTGGTGCGCGTTCATTGAATGTTGCGCTGGCAGCGGCGATGGTATTGGGTGAAGCATTGCATCAACTTGATGAATTCCCATGAAATTTATGATTAGCCGATACAAGTGAGGGGCATGGACACTAAGGAGAAAGCGCAAACTTGGTTTCGGGAACTGCGCGACCAAATTTGTACGGAATTTGAAACCATTGAAGCGGAATTGAACGGTACCGAATTAGCACCGGGTTGCTTCGAGCGATCGCAATGGCGGCGTCCGACGGAAGATGGTAGCGACGGCGGTGGCGGAGAAATGTCGGTCATGCGTGGCCGTGTTTTTGAAAAGGTCGGCGTCAACATCTCAACGGTTTCCGGTGTGTTTTCCGAAGAATTCCGTAAGGAAATCAATGGTGCGGGCGATGATGGGCGCTTTTGGGCTTCCGGTATCTCCTTGGTGGCGCATATGTGTTCACCGCGTGTTCCAGCCGTACATATGAACACCCGCCACATTGTAACAAGCAAAAGCTGGTTCGGCGGCGGTGCGGACCTCACGCCCATGACACCGGTCGACGCTGACACCGAAGCGTTCCACGCCGGCATGCGCGCCGCGTGCAACCGGCACAATGAGGCCTATTATCCCCGGTTCAAGAAATGGTGCGACGAATATTTTTTTCTCAAGCATAGGAACGAACCACGCGGGATCGGTGGCATCTTTTTCGACCAGCTCGACAATGGAAATTGGGGTGCGGATTTCGAATTTGTCCGTGATGTCGGCGTTAGCTTCCTTGGCACTTACGCCAAAATTGTTCGCCAACACATGCATGAACCCTGGACGGATAAGGAACGTACCCATCAACTCTTCCGTCGTGGCCGCTATGTCGAATTCAATTTACTCTATGACAGGGGCACCCGGTTCGGCATCATGACAGGTGGAAACCCCGAGGCAATTTTGATGTCCCTTCCGCCCGAAGCGCATTGGCCGTGAGACCTCATTACCGGAGACAACCCAAGATGAACTTTCGCGAAATCATTCGAATTGTAATTTGCGCTTGTTTTGTCGTTTCGACGTCCGGGTTCGCGAACGCACAAGATCTTTCACCAGCCGCTTTTTTCGGTACCTTTCAGGGCAGCGGCTTTGCTGAGAATAAGGACAGTATTTATTTCGGTACCACCGTCCGTGACCTTGACGTCGTTATCGGGCCGAGCGGCAGTGGGTTCAACGTTACGTGGACCACGATAATTCGCGGCGGCGGCGATCCCTCGAAGCCAAATGTAAGGCGCAAAACGCAAACCGCGACCTTCGCGCCGACGGAACGCCCTAATATCTTTCGCGGCGCACCGTCCGGCGATCCTCTCGCAGGCAATTCCTACATATGGGCAAAAGTCGAGAAGACCACCATGACAGTCTTCATCATGAGCATAAACGAAGATGGTGGATACAATATGCAAAGCTACGCCAGAACACTGAGCGGCTATGGCATGGACCTCGTGTTTTCTCGAATACGCGACGGTGAACCCGTGCGATCCGCCCGCGCTAAACTTACCAAGGCGGCAAACTGAATTTCCACGACACACCAAATTATGCGACGATGATTTAGGTCATGGCGATCCGGCGTTTCTTGCCAATTTAATAACGTTTGAGATCGTCAATTCTGGAGCGAAAGGAGGGCACGTCATGACAATCCAAGTGATCTTTGCACCACTGACGGGGCGCAATTCCGATGGGTCGGTCCTGGCGGCGGCACGCGGCACGGCACAACGTTTCGACGCGCATGTCGACGTGGTATCGCTCCGCGCGGACCCGCGCAACGCCATCCCCTATCTTGGCGAGGGTATATCCGGCGCGCTGGTGGAAGAGTTTATCGCACAGGCGGAAGCCGAAAACACCGAGCAGGCCCGCAAGGCGCGAAACGCCTTCGAGGAATGGCGCGAGGCCGCCGGCTTTATTTTCGCGGAATCAATGAACGACGCCGCCGCAATCCGTGGCACGGACGTCGCGGGACCAAGCTGTTCTTGGCGCGAGATTTTGGGGGCGTCGGATCAAAGTGCGGCTTCCGGCGGACGTTTGGCGGATTTGATTATTGCGCCGCGCGGTGACTTTTCCGATACAGTGGAAAACGAAAACGCCTTCGAGACTACCTTGTTGTATAGTGGCCGACCCTTGTTGCTCGCTCCACCGACCCCGCAAGAAGTGATTGGCAATCGAATCGCCATCGCCTGGGATGGCAGCGCCGAAGCGTCTCGCGCGGTGGGAGCGGCGCTCCCGTTTTTGCGGTTGGCGGATGCCGTGACCGCGATTACCGTGGCGGAAGACGACAAGACCGACGCGCCGGTGGAGGATCTCGCGCGTTATCTTTCATGGCACGGCATACAAGCGGACACGCGAAATATCGACCTTGAATCCCGAACCATCGGCGAGGCCATACTCGCCGCGGTCCGGCACGAAACGGCGGACCTTCTGGTCATGGGCGCCTACAGCCACAATCGGCTACGAGAACTCGTCTTCGGCGGCGCGACTCGATACATTCTCGATGAAAGCGCAATGCCGGTGTTTATGACGCACTAGGTTTTT
>JAJFJC010000303.1 GCA_021774385.1 Alphaproteobacteria bacterium | reverse complement strand
GGTCGAGGTGCGGCTAGTCGCCATGAATGTCGATTCCAAGAATCTGGCGTCGTTCGTCAATAAGCTCGGGATTGCTCATGGGGTCGGCATTGCCGCCGACCCGGCCGCCGATGCCCCTCAGTCCAGCCGCGACGTTACATCCTGATAAACGGATTGTGACGGGCCGTGTCAGCGGACGGCAAAGGTCAGCGATGCCCAAAGGCTCGTCCATTCGGCTTTCTCGCCCGGCGCGGGTTCGAACATGTGAACGGCATTGAGAAGATAGGCCCCCCGGGCCGGTAGAGCGATCGCCGCCCGCCCCTCGGAATCGGTCATTGTCTTAACGGGGTTCGTGGGGTCGGCCTTGCTGAACGTGAATATGGCGATATTGGCGATCGGTTTGCCTTTATAAAGCAAGCGCACGGGCAGCATATCGCCGGCCCGCAGGGTATAAGGGTTGCGCCCCGCGATGAGCTCCAGCGGGAGGCCAAGAGCGCGGTCGCTTCCCGATGCATCGCCGACACCGAGCAGCAGCTTTGCGTTACGGGCATAGATTTCACGGATTTCCGTTGCCGGTTTACCTTGCTGTCGATGCCGCGCGACGACGTGGTCGAGGCCAACCTTGCGGAGATAGGTTTCGAACGCGTCGAGACTGTCATAGCTTTGCGGCTCGGGGGTTCCGAAATAACCGAACACCTTGAGCCCGCCACTATCGAACTCGGTCTGGATCGCGGGCAGGTCGCCGTCGTATCCCCGGACCGAGCGCTCCCGGTCACCGTCGGAAACGATGTAGCGCTGGTGCCATTCGCCAACATAGGGCAATCCGTCGCCCTTGAAGTTTTGGCCGTAATTATGGCTGATCGTGATCTTCGCGCCAGAGGAGGGAAAATAGCTGTTTGGCTGTAGCCAGAATTCATGTGCGGTGGCGGACGGCGCGGCGGCGCAAAGAAATAAGAGAAGAAACGAGGTCATGAATTTACCTCGCTTCGGTATGCGGATATAGATGCTCATTTGAACCTGCGCGAACCGTGTCAAAGCGACACGATATGCCTGTCGAGATAACGGGTAAACACAATCATGTTGCTGCGTTTCATCATAGTGGCCTTTGTCGGGGCGGGGCTTTTTCTCGCCTCTGGCCCGGTACGCGCGCATAAGGTCTTTCCGGCGACCGCGACCGTGACGTTCGACGATGCGGGTGGCTACGGGATCGAAGTTAAAACCAATATCGAGGCGCTGATTGCCGAGATCGGCCCAACGCATGAGGATACCGAAACGTCTCCAAGTGCAAACAAATACAAAGCATTGCGCGCTCTTTCGGCAAATTCACTTGAAGTACGTTTTGCGGCATTTTCGCCACGTTGGCTCGAAGGGATTCGAGTCGCGTTCGATGGGAAAAGAGTGCGGCTTCGTGTCGAACTGTTGAAAATTCCCCCTACCGGTGATACCGGCCTGGCGCGGATTTCCGTGATACGGCTCACCGGTGTGGTGCCGACGGGCGCGAAAACATTCGCCTGGACCTACGACAAGTCTCACGGTTCCAGCATTCTGCGGTTGATTCATGCCGGCACTGGTGAAATGACCACCGCGTGGCTCAAGGATGGCAAGCCAAGCGCGGCGATTCCGCTCGCCGATATGGTCCCGAAGACGCTCTTTGAAAATTTCATCGAATACACGATGCTGGGGTATACGCATATCCTGCCGTTGGGTCTCGACCACATCCTATTCGTGCTCGGCCTCTATCTGCTCAGCAGCCGTATGCGGCCGCTGCTCGTACAGGTGACGTCCTTTACGATCGCACACACCGTGACCCTGGCGCTGGGTTTGTATGGCGTGATGCAGGTGTCGCCCGCCATCGTCGAGCCGCTGATCGCGGTTTCAATCGTTTACGTCGCGGTGGAAAATATTCTGACGCCCCGTTTGACGGCCTGGCGGCCCTTCGTGGTGTTTGGCTTCGGTCTGCTGCATGGTCTTGGTTTCGCCGGCGTGTTGCGGGAAATTGGCCTGCCGCCCAACGATTTCCTGTCCGGTTTGGTGTCGTTCAATATCGGCGTGGAGTTGGGTCAGCTCTCGGTCATCGCCATCGCCTGGTTCGCGACCGGCCTGTGGTTCAGCGCGCGGCCCTGGTACCGCGCCCGCATCGTTTACCCCGGTTCGGCCGCGATTGCCGTGATCGGACTGTACTGGACCATCGAGCGCGTGTTCCTCACCTAAGAGACACTGTATCCGTTATTCCGCGTGCGGGACGCCCTCCAAATGCGCGACCCAATGATCGGGTAGCCCGTGATCGCGGGCGCCGTCGCGCAGAAGCGTGATGTAGCGCAGGGAAGGCCTCCCGTCTTCGTCGTTACCATCGGCGATATAGCTCACCGCCGTCAGCGAATTTCCCTGTTGATCTTGCACCGTCAATTGGTCCGGTTGATAGCGCGGGCCGGGGACGCCTTCGGTCGCGTTGAGGCGGACCAGTTCGCGCAAGGTGATTTGGTACAGCACGCCCCAGACTTCGCTATCGGACCTGTCGGAATCGGCGCTGATGTTGGCCGGGGCGGCTTTGCCTATTGGCCGTCCATCTAGATTAAAGCGCAGCCGATAACCGGGCAGCCGCCCGATCCGCCACTCCGTCGGCTGCATGCCGCGCCGTTCGCGGAAGGCGCTATGGTGCATGTTGGCGCCGTAGGCGAAGTACCAGACGCGGTCATTCGGGTGGCCATCGAGCTGCAATCCCCAACGGCGGTACCACATTCGCGCCAGCGGCCAGGCGTGTACGACGATCCGGACCCAAAGGCGTCTGACGGGGCGGGGCGCGCGGACCCGCCGCATGGGGTTTGTCGAACTGGTCATGAAATTGAATGTCGCATGCCGGGACGGTTCGACGCTATCCATAGCGGTGCGGAATGCCTATTTTGCCGCCGACAATGTGTGTTTTTGGAGGTTCGTATGAAAAGCCGTATGTGCGACATGTTTGGGATCGAATTGCCGATCTTTGCATTTTCCCATTGCCGCGATGTCGTTGTGGAGGTCTCGAAGGCCGGCGGCATGGGGGTTCTGGGCATGGCTCGGATGAGCCCGGATCAGGTCGAGGCGGACCTCAATTGGATCGATGAGCATATCGAAGGCAAGCCCTACGGCATCGACGTGCTGATGCCGCAACGCATCGACGATGTCAGCGACCTGAAATACGAACCGGATCAGTTATTGCCCAAGGAACATATCGCCTTCGTGCGCGACATGCTCGACGCGGCGGGCATTCCGGAACTGCCCGAGGAAGAAGCCGCAGCGCTGAAGCGCGAGATCGTCAAGGGGATGAATTTCACGCCGCGCGAAAGCCTGGAGATGATCGAGGTTTGCATGCGCCATCCCATCAAGCTGATCGTGAACGCGCTGGGCTCGCCGCCACGCGACCTTGTCGAACGTGCCCATGCGAAGGGGATCAAGGTCGGCGCGCTGGCTGGTAAACCGCGTCATGCGGAAAAGCACCGCGATGTCGGCTGCGATTTCGTCGTCGCGGTGGGGACGGAGGCGGGCGGCCATACCGGCGACGTGTCCTCGATGGTGCTGTGGCCCAGTATCGTCGACGCGGTGGCGCCGATGCCGGTGCTCGGCGCGGGTGGCGTCGGTCGAGGCCGGCAGCTCGCGGCGGCGCTGGTGCTCGGCTGCGAAGGGGTGTGGGCCGGATCGCTGTGGCTGAAGACCGTGCAAAGCGAGGTGACGCCGGAGATCAAGGACAAGATGTTCGAGGCCGAGGCGAGCGACGCCATCCTGACCACCACCGTCACCGGCAAACCCTGCCGGACCCTGAACAACGCCTTCTCGCGCGCCTACGAAGCGCCCGGCGCGCCTAAGACCTTGCCTGCGCCGGCGCAGAATTACCTGTGGTGGCAGGAAGGCCGCACGCGGGTCGAGCGCGTCCGTGCCAAGGATTTCCTGACCTATCCCGTCGGCCAGGTGGTCGGCGACATGAAAGAAGAAATTTCGGTCAAGGAAACCATCTACGAACTGCTCAACGAAATGCTCGATGCCAAGGATCGGCTCGACGATATGTTGGGGTAGGGGTACCTCTACTTCGTGACCGCGGTCGGGGATCCGTCCTTGACGGCGGCCGGGTCGAAATCGTCCGCCGCGATGATATGGCCGCGTTCCCGCAGATAGGTAATGAGGGGCAGCAGGTGCCCGGCGATTGGCATCTGGTCAAGCGTGAGGGGCGTGCCGGTTCCACGTGGTGGGCAGACATACATGGTCGCGTTCTGGATGAACAGTTTCCCCAATCCCTCGAGCATACCGCCGTCCAACCCGTCGTAATAATCCTCGTGAATAATATCGTCGAAGCCGGTGGTGTCGGTGACGATGGCGAAGGGATGCGAGGTGTAGTGGGCGATAAATTGCCGAACCCTGAAATAGCGGAAGAACTCCGAAATCAGCACATGGAACCCCAGGCCGGACAGGATTTTAACACGGGATAGGAAGTCGGCGGTCTTGATCGCCTCCCGGTCCTCGGTCGCCGCCATGGTGATCTCGGCCAGGCACAGGATTTCCTCGGCGGCAATACCGGACTGCGCGGCGAAACGGGCCTTGGCGTGGGTGAACATGCTGGTGTCGACAGCGTTGACCGGATTGAAATCGCCCCGAATCGCGAGCACGCTTTTCTTGTAGAGCGCTTCAGCCGGGATGACGACTTGGCCGTCGGGGTTGAACAGCACGGCTGGCGTTTGGTTCGCCTTGACCAGTTCAAGCGCCATCAGGCTGTTATCGACGGACTCCAAGGTCGGGCCGCGGAATTCGACGAGGTCGATTTCGATGCGGCCCCATTTGAGATTGTCGAGCAGCCCCCGCATCAGGCGTTCCGGCGCATCGGCATGAAAAAACGCGCCATGGAGCAGATTGACGCCCAGGATGCCGAGGGCGTCCTGCTGCTCCAGATTGGTGTCGTCGAGCATGCGTACATGGATGATGATGTCGTCCGGCAGCGCGCCCGGCGTCAATTGCAGGCGCACTCCCATCCAGCCATGGCACTCGCCGCGTTTCTTGTAACCCTGGGCGGTGACCGTATTGGCGAAGGCGAAGAAGGTCGAACCCTCCGGGCGGTGCGCCTGGATGCGGGAGATGATCAGGCCGTATTCCTTCTCCAGCATCCGCTCGAGCCTGGAACGCGATACATAGCGGCGGCCCGGCGCCGCACCGTAAATTTCATCGCTGAACTTCATGTCGTAAGCCGACATGGTCTTGGCCACTGTGCCCGCCGCCGCACCGGCCTGGAAGAACCAGCGCGCCACTTCCTGCCCCGCACCGATCTCGACAATGGTGCCGTATTTCAGGGGATCGAGATTGATCGCCAACGCCTTCTCGATCGTACTCGGCTGTTCGTTTTCCATCACCGGCCGTTTCCCTTGCGGAATGCACGAAGGGTTTATAGCAAGTCTCGGCGGCCGGTCTCCAAAAATAGACAGGGCGTGGCGGTATCGTCGTCATGCTACGATGCGGCGACGCATTCACCGGAGACCGTAACGCATGATCACCGTGCCCCATCGTGGCTATTTCGACCAAGGACTTGCCGCCATCGACCCCGAGGTTCATGCCGCGCTGACGGCGGAGGAGGAACCTCAGAACTCACCAAAGACCGAGCCTTGTCTTCCGCATCATTCGATGAAGACTATTTCTATGTTGGAACCTCCAAAATTCCGTGGTCCGCTATCGTTCTCCAACATGGTTTTTTAAAGAACCCGCCATCGCCGAAAAATCACCGACGAACGGCTCCGAAGACAGACAAGCGGCACAGCCTTTTCAATATCACACTTAAGTTTGTGTTTATTATTGACAGGCGTACGGTTTTGCCGTACGGTAAGGTGTGGAGTTTCGCTCAATAAGCCATAGAGGACTTCGGCGTTTAATCTAAGACGATGATACCCGCGAAGTGCGCCGCGACCTCGTAGCAAGAATCCGGCGGGTGCTTACCGCCCTGGTTCTGGCTCCGAATGTTGGAGGCATTTTGGGCCCGCCTGGCTGGCGTATCCATCAACTGACAGGTGACCGCGCCGGGACGTGGAGTATCAGCGTCTCAGGCAATTGGCGGATCACCTTCAAGGTGGAAGACGGCGAAATCGTAGACTTAAATTTGGAGGATTATCACTGATGGGAAAGGAACCAATCAAAGTTGGCATGAAGCCGTCGCACCCCGGCGAGTTCATCCGCGAGGAAATACTTGAGCCGCTCGATCTCAGCATCACCAAGGCCGCTGAGATTCTCGGCGTTCGCCGTGCAACGCTATCAGATCTCGTGAACGTGAAGGCCGCGCTGTCGCCGGAAATGGCGCTCAGGATCGAAAAGGCATTCAATCTTGATATGGATACGATGCTACGGATGCAGGCTTGGTATGACAGCGCTGCCGTGCGTGCGCAGGCCGCTGATATCAATGTGCAGCGCTACGAGCCTGTGTGATAATTCGCTTCTCTAATGGCAACCTCTCCGTCAAGGTCTTTGCGGTTGAAGTCACTAAATCGCATTATCGCTGCTCATATTCGTCTAGAACCAAAAGTATGGTATCCCAAGGTCCTATGCATTATCTCCGATGACACGACATGTCCGATATCAATCAACTGATTAGAACCGGTAGACGAAAGGCTCTCGAAAGCGAGACCGTGCAGCCGAGGTTTATTCGACAAGACGTGAGATTGATGGAAGCTGCCCGAGCTGGAGACGCCCAAACAATTCTAAAACTTCTGCAGGACGAAGTTTTAGTCAATGAGTTTGACCAAAAGGGCCGTACAGCGCTTATTTTTGCCGCCGCTGCAGGCCATGGGTCTGTAGTTAGTGTATTGCTTACAGCGGGTGCAGACCCATTTCACACAGATAGTCTCGATAGCGACGCGTATCATACTGCGATGTTTTGGGGCGACTACAAGGGCATGACAATGCCGCCATGGGGCGAAGTGATGAC
>JAJFJC010000302.1 GCA_021774385.1 Alphaproteobacteria bacterium | reverse complement strand
CAAACAATCCGGTGCGCGGATCGTGAGTGGTGCCGAAGTCCGCGACCAGGCGGCGCGGGATTTGGCCACGACGGCGTTGCATCAAGGCGAGCTCACGCAACAAAGCCTCGATACGCACTTGGCGAATTGCGAAAGCCAGGGCCGCGAGCGGTTGGACGCCTTCCAGACGTTTGTGAAGGAAGTGCGTGGCGGCTTTGAAAAGCAAAGCAATTCCGTATCCCGCGTCCATGCCCGCATCGATCGTTTGTTGTGGGCCTGCATCATCGGTTTCGGCGCCGTGATTCTGGCCATGGCGGCCGCGGTTGGGACATTGCTCATGGTTTCCGTGACCCCTTAAGCGTCCAACGAGATCCGGGCTCGGCGGCGGCGGCGATGTCTGAATCAAGTCCCGCCGCGTCCGTCGAGGGCCGGCTGTTGGATCCGCACGTTAAAAGCGGCGATGCCGGCCGTAACCGACATTCCTAACGATACGGGGTTACCTCGAGATACGCCGGGACCGTCGATACCCGCCGGCGGAGATCACCCGTTCCAGCGAGGGCCGATCGTTTTCACTTCCACACCGACCGTTTTCACTTCCAACATAGAGGGGCCGTCTATGCCAAAAAGACCGTTATTGATGATCCACGGCTACAATCATCGCCCGGGCCATCCCAAACATGGACCCTTTCGCCCGTCCGGTAATTTCGATATCTGGCCACGGATCTTCACCGATCATGAGCCGCTCTTTCTCGAATGGGATTCGGCGTTGCAGGGCCGTGATATGTGGCGCGCCATGCGTCATGGCTGCTGGAATACCTATCAGTTCGCATACTCGCGGCTGGCGCCGGCGGCGGTGAAACAAGCTAATGACATGCTGTCGGCCATCGACGGCCCCATCGATATAGTGGCGCATTCGCTCGGTACCCGCGTCGCGCTGTTGCTTTTGACCTGGCGGCCGCACGCGTTCGGGCGGGTCTTGCTCATGAACGGCGCGGAAACCATTTCGGTGGCGGACAGTATCGTGCGTCAATATCCACGGATCAAGTTTAAGAATGTGGCGGTCCGGACGGACGATGTTGTCGCGGGGTTGGGCGCCTGGTTCGAACCACGGATCGGCCGGCACCCTTGTATCGGAAATGGTATGACAACGCGCTTGCCGGTGGAAAACCTAAAAGAAGTCATATTGGACGACCCGGTGCAGAAAGATTATTACCACCGAAATCATGGCTGGCGGATCAATGGCGACAATCCCGATTCTCGCGGTGATCACTCATACAGTTTTTTAAATGAAAACAATTGGCCATTGCTGCGCGCGCTCATGGCGGACACGCTATAGCCCTAAGAACGAAACGTTTTCATGTGGCCGGCGGGGATTCCTGCCGGCCACTTTTTTTATGTCCAGGGTTTGGTGGGGCGAATGGCGAACAAACTTCACGCTAACTTCACGCTATAGGATGCCGTGTTCTGCATTCGTTTACCGTATTTTGCCGCGCCGACATACGGTTCCGAATTCATATAGTTTAATTATTTCAGGGGTTTAAATGGTGCCGCCGCACAGAATTGAACTGTGGACCTCGCCCTTACCAAGGGCGCGCTCTACCCCTGAGCTACGGCGGCATCGGGCAGCCTTATGCCATAGGCTTGCGATGGGAGCAAGGCGTGGGCTTGGTCGTGGAACAAACTGGAATTTTCCCAAGATTCGGCTCAACGCTTGCGGGCAAGGGGGCCGAAATCCTTAGTCGTGACGCCCGTGCTTGCTCTGGTAGGGGGGAATTGGCAGGATGTGGAAATTAAACGGGATCGCCGCGACTCGGTTTGCGACATGACAAGAAAGACATCCGATAGTACCACGGAGAACGTTTCGCCACGGCGTGCCAAGGCAAATGCGCGAGATGCGCGATTGGCTTCGGCGCTGCGCCGTAACCTATTAAAGAGAAAAGAACAAACGCGCGAGCGTCAGTCCGAAGCAAGCGCGGAGGATGAGTTGGAGCCGTAGCTTCCCGGCGCCAATTCGCGATGCCTTGTGGTTGCCATATTCCTACAGTAGAACGGTTTTAGGTGCCACGACGTATGGTCTACGGCGTCCTTGGTCTAGGCATCGGGGGAATTCAATTTATGACGCCACATGATTTGCCGGAAGATTTGCGTGCCGCGACCCGCACGCGGCGTTCGTCCGCGGTCACGGCCACGGGGAGGGGAGGAATGGATCAAATCCGCATTCGCGGCGGGAATCCGCTACAAGGTGAGATCCGGATTAGCGGCGCAAAGAATGCCGCGCTGCCGCTAATGGCCGCGTGCTTGTTGAGCGAGGAAACACTGACGCTTACCGGCGTGCCGCATCTTGCCGATATCACGACACTCGCCAATCTTCTTGTCCAGCATGGTGTCGAGATTGGCATGAATGGCGAAGGCGCGGCGGGCGACGGCCGGGAGTTGGCGTTAACCGCTTCGCGCATCGTCAATACAACCGCACCTTATGATCTTGTTCGAAAGATGCGCGCGAGCGCCCTTGTGCTGGGACCGCTTGTGGCGCGTTGTGGCGAGGCGCGTGTTTCTTTGCCGGGCGGCTGCGCGATCGGAACCCGGCCTCTCGATTTGCATATCAAGGGGTTACAACAGCTGGGTGCGGAGATCGGTCTGGAGAACGGCTATATCGAGGCACGCGCGCCGAACGGCTTGGCCGGTGCTGAAATAGCGTTTCCCTTTGTGTCCGTCGGGGCAACGGAAAATTTGATGATGGCTGCCTGTCTCGCGGCGGGTGAGACCCGGTTGATTAACGCGGCGCGAGAGCCTGAAGTCGCCGATCTGGCGAAATGTCTGACGGCAATGGGCGCCGATATCAGCGGTGTCGGTACAGATACCATCGTGATCCGTGGCGTGGGACGGTTGCATGGTGCGCATCATCACATTATCGCGGATCGAATCGAAACCGGCACCTATGCGATGGCCGTGGGGGCCGCGGGTGGCGAGGTGGAATTGATCGGCACCTCGTTGGAATCGATTGGCGTTGTGGCGGATATCCTTCGCGCGGCGGGATTGAAGCTCGAACCCAACGACCGCGGCTTTCGCGTTACCTGCGAGACGGGCGGTTTGGTGGGCACGGATGTGATGACCGAACCCTATCCCGGATTCCCGACGGATTTGCAGGCGCAAATGATGGCGCTGATGTCGGTTGCGTCCGGCGCGTCGATGGTTACCGAAACTATTTTTGAAAACCGGTTTATGCATGTTCCGGAACTGTTGCGCATGGGGGCGAATATCAATCTGCACGGCGCATCGGCGATGATTCGAGGGGTCCCCGAATTGACCGGGGCCCCGGTAATGGCAACCGATCTACGAGCCTCTGTCAGTTTGGTTCTCGCGGGCCTGGCGGCGTCGGGGGAAACGACCATTGGCCGGGTCTATCATCTGGACCGTGGTTATGAGAGGCTGGAGGAGAAGCTTTCCGCTTGCGGTGCGGAGGTGGAGAGGATCAAGGCCGTGTAATGACGGGGGATGATGCAAAGCCACTCAAGCTGCGGGCGCGTGACGTCGAAGATCTCGCTGTTGTTTCCGCCGCGTTGCAGGATGCCCTCGTCCCCCTGGGCGATATCGCCCACCTGCCGGATGAGAAGACCTTTTTGTTGGCTGTCAACCGGTTTCGTTGGGAAAACCGGAGTGACCAGGCGGAGCGGGTTCACGCGGGCTTGAGGTTCGACGCCGTGCGACGGGTTCAATATCGCGATATCGATCTTTCAAACCGCTCGCGTTTTCTTGCCTTTCTGACGATCGCTTTCGATGGCGACGAAGGGCAAGGGGGTGCCGTTGTGATCCATTTCTCGGGCGGCGGCGCAATTCGACTGGAAGTGGGCGGGCTTTATTGTGTGTTATCCGACCTTGGCGAACCGTGGCCCACACAATGGATGCCGGAGCACGAACCCGAATAATCGATAACGGTGTCGCGTTATTCCGTCATGCATGCGCCAGCAACTTGTTTTGCGGGCGAGCACGGCAATAGGAAGTAACGCATACTTCCCTTGATTGTTATTCTAAATCATTATGCAAATAAATTTTGCTCGCCTAAAATGTGCAACTTATCTTTGTTGTCATTCGTTAGGCTTCCAAGGGTCGAAGATGTGTTTATGTGAACCGAGCTTGCGCTTAATCAATGATTGCCACGGTTTTGCGGCATAGCGGTTCGTCCTTCATTATCTTGTTCGCCCTCGATTCGCTTGCGCGATCGACCCTAGTGACGATCGTGCCGCTGCAAGCCTATAAGTTGCTCGGCGGTGCTCAACAGGTCAGCCTCATTTATTTTATGGTGGGTGTAACCGGGGTGGCGGGAAGTTTGTTGGTGCCCTGGCTCGTGAATAAACTAAGCCACCACCGAACGCTGATTCTCGGTTCTAGTTGCATGGTTTTGTCCGCGTTTCTGCTCTCCGCACACGCATTGCCCTGCTTTATTCCAGGACTTGCGCTGCAAATGTTCGGCGCCGCCACGATCGCGATTTGCCTCAATCTCTATGTCCAGGACCATATTCCCCGAGGCGATTTTACCCGTTTCGAACCGATGCGTATTGTTTTTTCCGGTGGCGCGTGGGTCATCGGGCCGGCACTGGGGGTTTATCTTGAAAACCATGTCGCGGTTTGGGTGCCCTACACGATCGCGGCAACATATTCGCTGTTACAATTGACGTACTTTCTTTCGATGCGCATGGGAAATCATCAAGAAGGTGCCAATGTCAAGCCGCGGCAGGCAAACCCGCTTTACTTCTTAAAGCGATTTTTCGATCAACCGAGACTCATTCTGGCTTGGGTACTCTCGGTGGCGA
This sequence comes from Alphaproteobacteria bacterium, assembly GCA_021774385.1. Classification (GTDB taxonomy): domain Bacteria; phylum Pseudomonadota; class Alphaproteobacteria; order UBA8366. Next base: position 20,279 of record JAJFJC010000302.1, on the reverse strand, counting down.
GAACCGGTTGGTGGGGGATGTTTTATATCTTTGGACCGATTTACGCCGTTCAGAGCGGACTTGGCGCCGAAGCCGGCGGTATTATTTCCTCGATCGGTTCAGCTGGTATGTTGTCTGTCTTGTTTTGGGGGTGGATTGGCCGGCGAATAGGTATCCGAAGATTGCAAATGTTGGGGTACGGGTTGGCGGGTTTATTTACCTTGATTGCTGCAGGGATGTTTTCCCTACCTCTGTTTGGCGCTGTGTTTTTAGTCGCCGCCGCCGCCTCGACCTCCATCATTGACAGCAGCGGGAACGTCTCGTTTCTGCGCGCCGTGCGCCCGCGGGAAAGATCGGAAATGACGACCGTCTACGGGACCTATCGCGATATGTCCCGTTTAACCTTTCCCGGTATTTATTCGATGATTTTAGCGATCTTTCCATTGCCGGCGGTATTTTTGGTCGGCGGCGGTATCATGATCATTTTGTCGCGCTGCGCGGGACGATTGCCGTATAGCCTTGGGTTGGAAAAAAGGCATCGGGCCGTGGTGAATTCGGCGGCCTCGGCGGGAGATGACCCCACCTGATTGAAACAGATTGAACCACGGGAATTCGCCGCCGATGCCTCATGCGGAGTGCGTCTTGGTGGCGCGCGTTTAAAAATCACCTAGGCTTGAATGAACCTGATAGTTGATTTACTGGTTTCGGTGTCACTCTTCAATTGATATTGGGGGTAGAAATTGCGATTGGCATGCAATAGCATTTGTCGAACGAGACTGCCGCCAAGTCAGGTGAGGGTGTATGACGAATAGTCGGGCCAGTAGCAAAAAGCTGTTACAGGACGTTTTGGAAGTCGTGAATGACGGTGTCGTGATTTTCGACGCGGAAGACCGGCTGGTTTTTTGTAATGCGCGCTATCGCAAGATCTATGCACCGATAGCGAAGCACCTCGTGCCTGGTGTCAAATGCGAAGCGTTGTATCGGGCTTGGGGTGAACTTGGATTGTTCGATCTCGATCGGGGTACCGTCGAGGCACAGGTTCAGGCTCGTCTCTATCGGCACAGAAATCCAGATGGTCCGTTTGAATTGCATACGACCGAGCGTTCGCTGCGCATTGAGGAACGCGTGACGAAAGACGGATTCGTGATTGGGACGCACACGGATATCACCGCGTGGAAAAGAATGGAGCGTGCGTTTCAAAACTATGAAGGTCAGCTTTCCAATTCGTCGCGACGGCCGGCGGACCGGTTTTGGACGATGGATGCCGATCTCCGGTTCACGACGCTGGTGGATTACCCGAACTCCAGTATTATCGCGTCCCCCAACAGCTATATAGGATACACGCGCTGGGAGGCGGTTGGCGTCGATCCGGATACCGACGTTGACTGGGCGCGACATCGGGAAGATTTGCTGGCACACCGTCCCTTCGAAGGATTTTGCTATTCCTCCGATGACGGGTTCGGCGGCGTCTATCGGATGAACGTAAGCGGCACACCGGTCTTCGATGATGATGGAAACTTCGCCGGTTATCACGGAACGACAACCAGAGTAAACGAATCCGACACGAATTGACGGCCGCTTGACGGCCGCGGCTTCTCCTTGGAGCATATGGATTTGTTCAGCCTTTCAGCCGAAATGGCGATCGGATGATCGACCCCCTAAGAACTCACATCTAGATAACTGGAACCAAGCGCTTTGGCTCTGGCATAATGACAGTGGCGCTATAGCTGAAATTCAGGAGGCAAAATGTCCCTCGATTCCTACTACAAAGATCATTGGGTCGAAATCGAACCCGACCGGCTGGACCGCTACGAAGACCAGTTCGTTTGGGGCCCCGGGCGCGGCCGGCTCCTTGAGCCAGCCGGGATAGAAGCTGGCCAGTCGGTGGCGGATTATGGCTGTGGGCCGGGTTATGTATCGGTTGAATTGGCGAAGCGGGTTGGCGAGGCAGGCCGGGTGCACGCCTTCGATATCAATGCCGATTTCGTCAACCGAACCCGCGACCGGGTGGCGGCGAACGGCTTTGCCTGCCGCGTGACCGTGACTCATTTAAAGGACGACAAGCTGCCACTCGAAGACGACGCGCTTGATCGATTGGTGATTAAGAATGTCATGGTCTATGTCGACGATCCGCTTTCCAGCTTCCGAGAATTCCATCGTGTCGTAAAACCGGGTGGCAAGGTGCATGCGATTGATAGTGACTTTTACATGACCGCGTTCGATCCCGTGTCACCGGAGGATTGGCGCGTCGTCTTGGACTCAGCGCTGCATGCTTTTCGGACACCGGCGATCGGACGAAAGATGCATGGTCTGGCGTTACGGGCCGGTTACAGCAACGTATCCGTGCAAGTAATCGCCACACCGGAAACCACCGGCCGGATGTTGAATTTCATTAAAAATATGGCCGGTTACGCGCGTGAGGGCGGCATGCATGATGAGGAAACCGTACAGCGTGTCGTCGATATCGCGTCACGCGCTGTCGAAGAGGGCACGTTCTTCTCACTAAATCCGCAATTTCTTGTTACCGCGACGGTCTAAATTTCAAACCGACCGGATCATGTCGTGGATACGTGGCTGAATTTCTTTGCGCCAGCGGGTGCCATTGAATACGCCATAGTGACCGACGCCCGGCTGGACATAATGGAAACGCCGATCTTCGGGAACATTGACGCATAGATCGTGCGCGGCAAAGGTTTGGCCGACGGCGCAGATATCGTCCTTTTCACCTTCCACCGTCATCAGCGCGGTTTTCGTGATGGCCGACAAATCGACTGCTATACCGCGATGTTTCATAAGTCCTTTGGGGAGGTGGTATTCCTTAAAGACCGTCTTGATGGTCTGCAGAAAAAACTCGGCGGGCAGATCCATAACCGACAGATATTCTTCGTAAAACTTTTTGTGCTGTGCGACGGAGTCATGGTCTCCGTCCACGAGATGATCGAAATAACGATGATGGGCGCTGATGTGCCGGTCCAAATTCATCGACAAAAAGCCACTAAGCTGAACGAAGCCTGGATAGACTTTCCGCATCGCGCCCGGATTTGGCCAAGGCACGGTCGAGATTACCATCTGCTCGAACCAATCCATACTTTTCGATTCCGCGTGCTTATTGACCGTCGTCGGGCTGCGGCGCGTATCGATCGGACCTCCCATCAGCGTAAGCGATGCCGGTTGGCAAGGGTCGTTGTCGGCGGCCATCATTGCGGTGGCGATGAGAGAAGGGACAGCGGGCTGGCAAACGGCGATGACATGCGTTTCGGAACCCAGGAAACCGATGAATTCACGCACATAATCGACATAGTCATCGAGATCGAAAGTGCCTTCATAGGCGGGTACGCTTCGCGCATCGCGCCAGTCGGTAATATAGACGTCGTGTTCCGGTAACATCGCCCGTACAGTATCGCGCAACAATGTCGCGTAGTGGCCGGACAGGGGGGCGACGATAAGGACTCGGGGGTCGGTTTCGCGGTCGGCCGCGCGTTCGAAATGGAGTAAGTCGCAGAACGGCTTGGCCATTACGACCGACTCGGTAACGGATACCTGCGACCCTTCGACGGTTGTTGTTTCAAGGTCGAACGCGGGTTTTCCGTAACGCCGTGTCAGCCCTTCGAAAACGTCGCAAGCCGCCGCGGTGTGGCGCCCCCAAAGCGTTTTCCCAATCGGGTTGAGCGGATAATCGAGGGCGAGTTTCATTCCCTGTGCCGCGGCGCGCATGGGCGAAATCCAGGCATGGGCGAGTTCGTAAGCATGATATTGCAAAGTGGCGCCTTCCCAATTGTTAGCCCGGCTGCTCCAACCCGAATGACGTACAACGGGAGTACCGATCCTTAAGCGGTCATGATATGTCAATTACGCTGCGTTGCAAAATTAACATGCTGCGATGCAAATTTAATTAACGTTAAAGTCGGTATTTTAGAGCATAACATATTGTAACTGAATGACTAAATTATCCACGCATTAAATTGATGCAGCGCGAAATTGGCGGAAACTGGCTGTATCCTCGATCATTCCGGAAATTTACTTATAGGGAGTCGATATTTGCGAAAGGCGAAGAGGGTGCGCAGCTATATATTTCCGCATGTTACAATACCGAAATATCCTTAACCGATGCGCGAAAGGGACCAATCAATGTCGGTGCAAGTCAATTTCGTGGGATCCGGCGACGCCTTCGGTTCGGGAGGGCGCTTCAATACCTGCATCATGGTCGACGGATCCGACAAAAGATTCACGATCGACTTTGGCGCTTCTTCGTTGATCGCCTTAAACAAGCAAGGGATCGTGCATAATTCGATCGATGCCATTTTGCTGACGCATATTCACGGCGATCACTCCGCCGGCATTCCCTTTTTGCTGCTGGATGCAATGCTGGGGGCCAAGCGTGACCGGCCGCTGACAATCGCGGGGCCTAAAAATTTGGAGGCGCGGTTGGCCGAAGCCGGCGAAGTGCTGTTTCCGGGAATGAACGATATGACGCCGAAATTCCCGATCGATTATATCGAGCTTGCGGTCGGTGAGCCGAACGATGTGCTGGGCCTAACCGTCACGCCCTATGCGGCGAAACATACCTGGCAGACCGACCCCACGGCGCTGCGTGTTGCCGTGGATGATAAGGTCGTTGCCTATTCGGGCGACGGGGACTGGACACCGGACCTTGTTAAGGCGAGCAAGGATGCGGATCTATTTATCGCCGAATGTTATTTCCACCAGAAATCAGTTAAATGGCATTTGAATTACGGAGCCATTCAGGAACATAAGGGAGCGTTTGGCGCCAAGCGCATGATCTTGACCCATATGGGACCGGAGATGCTGGCCAAGGCGGGTGAGGTGCCCGAGGAATGCGCCGAAGACGGATTGGTCATCACCTTGTAACAATGTGGGTGGAGATTGGATTGGGATGACGGTACGCGTCGGCTTAAATGAATTCGGTTGCATGGGGCGGCTTGGGCTCCACGCGGCGTGGGGTTTCGATCCGGCGCGGGTGACGAGACTGAGCCATCCTGCGGTGGACTGCGCCATACAATAAAGGGTGAATTGACTTGATGGGGCTCATGTGTTTTTCACCTATTCGTCGCTGGCCCAATAAGGACATAAAACGATGTACCGGACGTTCGCCTTTTTCATCGCGATTGCATTCACCGCTGGGACTCAGGCCGAGGCAATAGCCGCCGATTCTTGTACACTATCCGCGCCTATTACCGAGGCGGCGGAACGTAAACCGGGTGGGGCCTTGTACAAGGGACCAATGGCAACCCATCACGGGGAACATGCTGGGCATGGCAAAAAGAAAATGCAGATGCCCGAAATGAAGGGTGCGCATATGGATCATGACAGCCGCCATGGCGGCGCATTTTTCATGGCCCCGGACAAGATGCATCATCTGGAAGCGGTGTACTCGGAACATTGCGGGTTTCAGGTTTTCTTTTTCAATGCGTTCACTCAACCCATCCGCGCCGATCGATTTCGCGGCTTCGTGATGATCGCTCCCGAACGCGAGGACGAGCCGGAAACCATTCGTTTTCTATCGCCTTCGCCGGATGGCGCCGTTCTGGAGATAGGCAAAGATACATCGGTTAGCCGGCCCTTCGATGCAAACCTCTACATCAAGTTCCCCGAAGCGGATGCACCGGAGCTCTTTACCGTGAAGATCAAGGGTTCTTCGCCGGCCCCGAAAAAACCCGAAGGCGCGGTTGAACTGAGGATTAAGGATCGAAAGCTTGCGGGCGTGAAGGTGGTTCGCGTTAAGGAAGGTGAGGCGGTTGATCTGTATTGGGTTACGGATGAAACGGTCGAGTTGCATTTGCATGGCTATGATATAGAGGTGAAGGCGAAGCCGGGTGCGCCGGCAGCCATGAGCTTCAAGGCACATGCGACGGGCCGTTTCCCGGTGACGGCACATGGCTTTGGCGATCACCACGGTGGCGGGCATTCGGAAAAAACGCTTCTCTACCTCGAAGTGCATCCGAACTGAAATTGATCGCCGGTGGCCTAGGCTGATTATTCCCCGCACGCCTGTTCGAAAGCGGAAATCCTTATACGATCTCCAGCGGTCTTCTGGCCTTCTTACGGCATGCGGGATTTGAAGAACGCCCCGACACTGTCGATCGCTTCCAGCGCCTCAGGGAGGAAGCCAGTCATGTGCCAACCATGGATCATATCTTGCCAGGGCTGATATTCGACATAGACGCCCGCCTCCTTGGCGCGCGCCGCGAAATCCCGGCTATCGTCCAGCAATGTTTCCGCCGTGCCGACCTGGACGAGCAGTGGCGGCAGTCCTGAAAGGTTGCCAAAAAGCGGCGAAGCAAGGGGCGTTTTCGGATCGGCACCATTCAGGTAATAGCCGGACATGCGATCCAAATACCGTTTGCTGATGGAAGGATCTTCGTCGGCTTTCGTTTGCATAGAGTCCGCCGTCTGCGTCATGTCCGTCCACGCGCTCATGGGCGCGGCGCCCGCGGGCAGGGGAGCGCCGTCCTCCTTGAGTTTCAACAGCAAGGCGAGAGTGAGTCCACCGCCGGCCGATATGCCGCCAACGACGAGCTTCGTCGGGTCGACATTTTGGGACAGCAGCCATTGATAGGCGGAATGCACATCGTCGACCGCCGCTGGAAAGGCATGTTCGGGCGCGAGGCGATAGCTGGTGGACAGAACCCGGGCGCCTGTCGCCGCGGAAATTCGCGCCGCCGTCGGCCTGGTCGATTGCACGGAGCCGCGATAATAGCCACCGCCATGAATGAACAAGAAGGTGCGATCCTGCGCAACGCCCGGTGCTTCGATCCATTCGGCATAAACCCCGTTCGCATCCACGATGCTGTTCGTGGCGCCATCGGGCATCGGTTCTTCTCCGCGCGCATTTGATTCGGCGCGTAATGCCTCGATTGACTTGTTGCCATCGTAAGGGTTGGCGCGTTTGGCGGCGATCAGGGTTTGCAGTTCAGGGCTGGCCATGGGTGTGTTCCCTTGTGTGACGATCATGATTTTCGGCATCCTATGAGCCTATGCCATGTGTAGGCAAATAGGGTTGAGACAGCGACCTCTTGAAACGCATACTCTTGACGTTGAAGGCAGGGCTACATTCGGTCGGAGGTATTGCCGCTTCAATTGAAGAACGGATGGCGAGGGAACATTGCGATGAAACAATTCTGTATTGCGGTGTGGCTATTCCTATACGCGTTTGCGGCCACGGCAGCGGAGAGGGTCGACCTCGAACTCGTCCTGTTGGCCGATGCGTCCTGGTCCATCGATGCCGCCGAAATTCGATTGCAGCGCGAAGGGTATATCGCCGGTATCAGCCATCCCGATGTGCTGGATACGATTTCGGGTGGATATTACCGGCGGATCGCGATTACCTATGTCGAATGGGGCGATGAGAATTGGCAAAATGTTGTCGTTCCCTGGACGATTATCGATGGCCCGAAAAGCGCGGCGGCTTTCGCGCAAAAACTACGGCGCGCACCGCGTCTTGCCACGGGACCAAATGCCATCGGCAGCGCCATCGCCGCAGCGCAGGCGCTGATCGAAAGCAACCAGTTAAATGGGACACGGAAGGTTATTGATTTTTCTGGTGATAGCGCCAACACGTGGAACGGTATCTTGATCCATGTGGCGCGCGCGGCGGCGCTGAGGGCTGGTATCATCATCAACGGACTGGCGATCCTGTGCCGTGATTGCAACGGCCGCCCCGTCGATTACGATCTAGAATTGGCATTCGAGACGCAGATTATCGGCGGCCCCGGCAGCTTTGTCGTCACCGCGGATGGTAATACGAGTTTCGCGCAAGCCGTGCTTCGGAAGCTGCTGTTGGAGGTGGCGGCCGCGCCTGGCGAGATAACGGCGCGGCGCTAATTGTCTTCCAGAATTTTGACGATCTCCGGCATTTGCGTGCAGATATGAGACAGAATGAACGGCGTGCCCTGCGGATCGCCGAACTGACCTATCGTCAAAGGGCCGAACATGCGCAAGCGCGGGTTGCTTCCGCCGTTGGCGTCAACCGCCGCGCTAGTGTCGTCAACATCGAAGCCGACACCGACAGGATGGACGCGCGCCAAACCACGTGAGATCAAGGCTTGCATGAAGGGGTTTTCGGTTCGGTCGGGGCGTGGCTCGGGACCCGTGCAGTTGATGACCGCTCCAAAGTCTTCTGTGTGCACCGCGTCCGAAAATCGATCCCTATATTCAACTGTAATACCGCCGCCGTTCGACGTTGCCGACAGGATATGCGCGGCTTTATAGCGTAACTGTCCACGCCCAATCGCAAGGTCGAGCTTCGTTTCTACTTGTGGCGGCAGGCGGAAGCGATGCACGTCGTACCAGGGCCGCAAATGGCGCATGAAACGACGTTTTTCCGCGAGCGGAAGTGCCGGCCAAACTTGCCATACCGAATCCCGTAAGTCGTCGAAGGGCGCTTGCCAGGGCTCGCCGCGTGCCTCGGCTGCTTGAATTTCGATGCGCAGGGCGTTTATCAGGTCATGCAGTCCTTCGTGCCGCCCATGCTTGGCAACGAAGAGCGATGTCTCGCGGACGATGCGATCCCAAAAGGGACCTGTGAATGTACTGGCGGCAGTGGTCCGGCGTGTCGAACGAAGGCCGCGCCGCGACATCGCGATGATCGGTGCGCGATGCCCTAGCCTCAACCGTGTCACGATGAGGTCTGCCGCCGTCAGCGCGGTGCCAACGAAGAGTAGCCGCGCATCGATTGGAATTCCCTCGATAGAGGGCAAATGCCAGGGGTTGGCGTGGAAGGCCGGATGCGCCGCGACGCTGGACGCGAATGGTTTGGGAATCGAAGGTTTTTCGTTGCTCGTCGCGACCACGACCAAATCGGCGGTAAGGCTATGGCCACTATCCAGGGCGATGCGAAACATGGCCCCGCTTTGTTCGATGTCGATCGCGCGGTCGCGAAGATGATTGATCGACGATTCCGATGGATTAACGTTTTGATGGGCTGCGAATTGTTCCGCGACGAAACGCCCGAAATCTCCGCGCCGGATAAACAACGCGCCATCGGCGGTTTCCGCTTCCGCGTCATAACGCGCGCCACCCTGTTCCTCGAACCAGCGGCGCAGGTGCTGTTGGTCGTCGGGCGTGAGGAAATGCACCATGTCCGGCGCATTCAATCGGTGGTCCGGATCGGACGTCGAGTAGGCAAGCCCCGCACCGACGGTTTCGCGCGGCTCGACGACGGAAATCCGGTGCGCGTTGCGCGCCTGCCGGCTTAACTGAATAGCGACGGCGGCCCCGGTATAGCCGCCGCCAATGATTGCGATGTGTTTGGTCAAGTCGGAATGCCGTTCAGGTCGCTATGGGCCGATAGTCTGCTATCATGCTTGTGTGGCTCGTGACTGATAGAGTAGCACCACGCGTCCTGTACGTCGCGCGCGGGAGTGGATCAGGATAGGTTGATTTGTCGAATTCGAAACGCGATACGTTAAGCCGTTTTCTCAGCTATGTGCTCCGGCACAAGCCCGATGCAATTGGTTTGTCTTTGGATGGGCAAGGCTGGATATCAGTCGAAATCTTGCTGGAAAAATTGGCCGCGCACAATCATGCCACGACGTTCGCGGCGCTCGCGCATGTCGTCAAGAACAACGAAAAGCAACGCTTCGCGTTCAATGCCGATAGAACCATGATACGCGCCTCACAGGGACATAGTGTCGGTATCGACCTTGGCTATTCCCCGCGAATTCCGCCCAAGGTGCTTTTTCATGGGACCGTTGCCCGGTTTCTCTCCGACATTCAGCGGCTCGGATTGACGAAGCAGCGACGGCATCATGTCCATTTGAGCCTGGATCGGAAAACCGCTGCGAAGGTCGGTGCACGGCGTGGGACGCCGGTTATCCTCGAAATCGCGGCCGCCAAGATGCACGCCGATGGAATAGAATTCTTTTGCTCGGAAAATGACGTCTGGCTGACGGACCGAGTTCCACCTTGTTACATTGTATTCCCGTGACGATGGCTCAACGGGCGCGTTTCTCGGGATACTGCGCGACCATGGTTGCCGCGTCGCCCCAGCCTTTCTCCAAGGTGGTCATGCAGTCGACGGTGATGACCATCTTCGAAAACAGCCATTGCCCATCCTGGCGCGCGCATTCCCAATCGTAACAACCCCAGCCGGCGAAGGATTCACCATCATTGGCGTGCAAGACGAGCCAATTCGACCAGGCCGTTGCGCTATCCGGTCCGGTGATATCGATCTGTTCGTTCACAATGAACCGCTTTCGGTTGTTGAAGCGGCTCAAATAGCTCTTGAAGGCGCGAACCGCCTTGTCCCGGCCGGTCGAAGGGCCTGGTGACCAGGGAAGGGTCTGAAACACCACATCGTCGGTAAAGATCGCCGCAAGTTCGTCGTCGATCTCCTCGTCCACGGCGCGGGCATAACGAGTGATCAAACGCCAAATTTCATCCTTGTCCGTAAGGGTGCGGATATCGGCTTCCAGTTTATCGAGACGGGCTTCGGTACTCATCGATGGTTCTACTCGCTGCTGTCGTACAGGGGCACACTTCGAATAGAATAGCCTGGGATGGGCGAGGTGACAGCTTGAATGATTGAGCTCCATATTTTTCGGCAATGACCGAACTGACGGACCGAGGTGCTATTGCGCCGCTCGCGGCGACCTCCGCCGTTCAAGTCATGGCATCGCTGACGATGTTCGGCGTTGCGGTCATTGCGCCGGTGGCGGCGCCCGATATCGGTGTTGAAGCGACGCTCATCGGAACGTTTACGGCGATTGCTTACGGATCGGGTATATTGGGCGGTTTGCTGACGGGGGCATTTTCCGATCGCTATGGCGCGATCCGTGTCGGGCAAACGATGATGGTGCTGGCCTTTCTCGGGGTCGCCTGTCTCGCCCTGTCAAATCCCATCGCGGCACTCTTGAGCGCGGTTGTCCTGGGTATTAGCTACGGTCCGATCAATCCGCTCAGCACCCATATTCTGGCACGGGTTGTGCCGGAGCACCGGCGGCCCTTGTTTTTTTCCATCAAGCAATCGGCTCAACCAGCTGGAACGGCGCTTGCGGGGGCGTTGCTGCCGGGATTGGTAATATTCTTTGGATGGCAGATTACGATTCTTACCACGGGGATAGCCGCCATTGTCACGGCCTTTGCCATACAGCCCTTGCGCCGTCGTTTGGATGGCGGCCGGGACCTGAGCCGCCGAATTCGCGTCGGTAGTATCGCGGCGCCATTGCGCCTTATTTGGCGTGAGCCGAAGCTTCGTTGTTTGGCGTTTAGCGGCTTTTTCTTTTCAGGCAGCCAGGTATCGCTGGCCAGTTTCTTCGTGGTTTATTTGACCGATGAATTATCGATGACGCTGACCGCGGCGGGTTTGATTTTTACGACCGTGCAGGTTGGCGGCGTCGTGGGGCGGCTTTTTTGGGGGGCGCTTGCGGACCGTATGATCCCGGCGAGCTTGCTCTTGCCGGGGCTCGGGTTTGCAACCGGTGTGTTTTCCGTCGTGTCCGGTACCTTTGCATCGGATTGGCCGGTTTTATTGCTGGGTGCCCTCAGTTTTGTGCTCGGCGCGACAAGTCACGGTTGGAACGGCATATATTTTTCCGAGCTGGTCAAGTTCGCACCACATGGCACCGTCGGTGACGCAGCCAGTGGGTGCCAGTTCGCGACCCTGTCCGGCGTCGCCGTGGTTCCCGTAATTTTTGGGCTGATTGTCACGCTAAGCGACAGCTATTTCGCAGCCTTCGTGACCATTGCGGGCGCCATGTTTATCGCGTCCACCTATATGCGCCTGGTTTTGCGTGATAACGATTGATCTCAAAGCAACAGATGCGCGGCGACAGCGCCAGCACCGCAAATCGCGAGCGTTTTCAGGACGTCGAGATGAAATCGAAACATCGCCAGGCCGGCAACGGCCGTGAGGAGAAGGGCGACGAAGTTGATGGTCGCGACATCCGGGGCGGGCAACGACATGCCGGCGAAATCGACCGAGCCGACCTTGGCAAAGACGACGCGCAATCCGAACCAGACCGCCAAATTTAAAATGACGCCAACGACCGCGGCCGTGATGCCGGAGAGCGCGGCGCTAAGCGACCGGTTGTTGCGCAGCCGTTCGATATAGGGTGCGCCGAGAAATATCCACAAAAAGCAGGGAACGAACGTCACCCAGACCGTAATCGCGGATCCGATAACGCCGGCAAGAACCGGATCGATACCCGACGCGTGACGATAGGCGCCGAGGAACCCGACGAACTGCGTGACCATGATCAATGGTCCGGGGGTTGTCTCGGCGAGGCCCAGCCCATCGAGCATTTCCGCGCCTGTAAGCCACTGATAGGTCTCGACCGCCTGTTGCGCCATATAGGCGAGCACCGCATAGGCGCCGCCAAACGTGACCACGGCGAGTTTGCTAAAGAACGCGGCTTCCTCCGCGAAAACATGCCCGGCACCGAGGGTCGCGAATAATGCGCCAATTGGGCCCGCCCATAGCACGACGAAAATTAGGATAAGTCCGACGGAACGTGATGCGGACGGAGTTGTGTGTGCGAGTTCGCCTCGCGCCGCCATGGCGTCGACAACGCTTTCCGTACCTGTGTCGTCAACCGATTGTCCCTTGATCACAACGAACAGGTCGGGCCGCGCGATGCCACCGAGAAATCCGACGAGCGCCGCGCCCGCGACGATCAAGGGGAACGGCACGGCGAATAGGGCAATGGCGATAAAAGCGCTCGCCGCGATGAGATACATCGGTCCGGTCTTGAGGGCGCGTTTGCCGATCCGCAGAACGGCTTCGACAACCACGATCAGTACCGCGGCCTTTACGCCAACGAAGGCAGCCGCGACGAGCGGCAAATCGGCGTAGAGCGCGTAGGCGATACTGAGAGCAAGCATCACCGCCGCGCCTGGCAGCACGAACAGCAACCCGGCGATCAGCCCGCCAACGGTCCGATGCAGCAACCAGCCGATATAGGTCGCAAGCTGCTGCGCTTCCGGCCCCGGGAGCAGCATGCAGTAGTTCAGCGCGTGCAGAAATCGAGACTCGTCGATCCAGCGCCGTTCCTCGACCAGCATCCGGTGCATGAGGGCGATTTGACCCGCCGGCCCGCCAAAACTCAACAGACCGATTTTGAGCCAGACCCTGAATGCTTCCGCCCGTGTCGGGGTTTGGTTATTGTCCGTCTTATCGATCATGGGAAGTTCCAGAATGGTCATTGGCCGGACGCCTGTGCCGGCCAGTTGTGGGTCTCCGACACCGCATTTCGGCACCAGGAATATAGCGCATCATAGATCACCATGCCTTGAGAAAGAGCGGCATGATCATCATGATTCGCGGCGGAAACGCCCAATGACAATGCAAGCAGGCCGGCTGCCTCCGGCGCCAAGTCGTGGCGTGCCGTGTCGGCGCCCCGTACAATCAGGGCGAGATGGCGTAAGGCGCTGTCCTCGACACCGAAACGGTCGAGAAAAACATCTAAACTGCATTTCTCGCCGTCATGACTGTATTCAGTGTCCGGTACGTCGAATGGAATGGCATCGAGTTCGATTGCCGACTCTTTCACCCAATCCGCGTGGACGTAGAGAATTTCGGCGGTGGGGTCGACGAAACGCCGAATAAACCACGGACAGGCGATACGGTCGACTTTAGGGTTTTCCCGGGTGACCCACCGTGTCGTGCCGGCATGGTAATTCGGTCAAAGCATCGGATTTTAAAATGGTGACCCCGCCAGCGTCGATATAGGCCTCGAGCCCCCCGGCAAGTTGCCGTGCATTGATCCCTTTAGCGCGCAAACGCGCGACCGTACTTAGGCTCATCTGGTGGCCGTGCAAACAATTCACGACGACGTTCGCATCGGATGGTATTTCGCTTATCCAGTCGTCGACGGCACGATGGGAACGCCATTTCACACCGGGAATGACGTGGTCGGTCGCCTTGAACGCTTCGTGTCGGCAGGTGTCGAAGAGTATCGGCGTGTCAGCGGTACCGATCTTTGGAATTAGGGATTCAGCAGTAATCGTAAAGGGAGCCATTGACATATCTAATTTTCCTATCGCTCAATTGGTGTAGGAAAATGGCGGGTTTTCCTGTTTCTTAAAATCGAATATATTTCCTATAATCATTAATAATTTTAATGGCTATAATGGATCAGTTGCCCAGTACGCAATGTTTGCGGACATTCGAAACGGCGGCGCGCCTGCTGAATTTCACGCGGACGGCGGAAGAGTTGAACCTCACCCAAGGGGCGGTCAGCCATCAGATCCGTGAGTTGGAAACGACACTTTCCGTGCGGCTGTTCGACCGAAAAGCGCGCGGTCTCGGCCTGACGGATGCCGGCAAGGCGTATTTGCCATTCGTCCGCGAAGCGCTTGAGCGATTGCGCTCAGGCGCTGAGTCTCTTCGGCGTGACCGTCAGGACAGGGTTCTCACGGTCACGATGTCGCCGAACTTCGCAAACAAGTGGCTCGTGCCGAGACTGGGAGAATTCGCGGAAACCCATCCGGAAATCGATTTGCGGATTAGCGCATCCCGGCAACATGTTGATTTCGCGGCCGATGGCATAGATCTCGGTATTCGGCACGGCACCGGCGATTGGCCGCATCTGCAGGTTACGCGCCTTTGTGTTGAGTGGTTTTTTCCCGTATGCAGCGCAGCCTATGAGGCGGCGCATGATATCTCGGGCCCATCGGACCTCGCGCAATGCCGGCTTTTGCATGATCAGGAGCGTTCGCGCTGGCGTGAATGGCTCGCGGCTTTCGGGGCGCCTGGAGCCGTGGCCGGGGAGGGGCCCATATTCTCCGACACGAGTCTCGCGATCGACGCCGCGGTCGCGGGACAAGGTGTTGCGCTTGCACGGAGCGCCCTAGCGGTTCTGGACCTCAATGCGGGGCGGCTCGTGCGCCCTATGAAGGATTCCGTTCCCGCGGCTATTGCCTATTGGATCGTCTGTCCGAAAGGGGCGTCCGAGCTGCCATCCATTTGCGCGTTTCGCACATGGCTCTTGGCCGAAGCGGAGCGAGATCAGGGTGTTGCGTTACCAAGGGGTGAAGGCGGATGAGAAGCGGATTTCGGTGCGAGAATGCGCCGGGTCGTTGTGAGAATATTGCGGACTTCCGCCGTTTCCAACAGGCCGAGCCGTGCCATTTCCGCGTGACATCGCGGCAAGTTATAATGCGGTATCGACGGATAGAGGTGATGCTCGACATGGAAATTGACATGGTGCGGAAACATCCACCAGCGTAGCCACCAGGGCGCTACATTGGTGCGTGCCGCGGTAAGGGGCGAGGATAAATCGGTGACCGCGCCATGCTCGCAAATCGCGCGAAAGCGAAGGAGCGCCTGCAGGACAGTGACCAACGGCAAGACCCACAGGACCAGATATTCGATGCCATATCCTGTTGAGAAGGCGATAATCGGTGCGGTGATATGAAAGATGGCGACAATCCACCTGTCTTGGCGCGCTGCTTTGCGCAACGCCGGCGACGTATCGTCTAGCGGCCGTTTCGAACGTTCCGCATCATCGTTGATGGCCGGTGCGCCGAAAAAGTAGGAATAGGTCTTATAGGCGGTCAGTCCGAGGAGGTCTTTTGACAGTTTCTTGGCGAGATAAGCCCGGCCGCGAGGATAGCCGCCGTGCAGGGGCGTATCCGGGTCTCGGTCCTCATACAGATGATTGTGGTGCAAGCGATGCAGAACGCGATAAGTACACATGGAAATTCCGACGATGACTGCGAAGGCGCGGCCGACGGCATCGTTAAGGCCTCGATTCTTGAACATGCGGTAGTGCGCGGCGTCGTGCGCTAGGACGAAGCAGGCCTGCTGCCGGCCGGCTATTACAATAACCGCGGGGATCACGACCCAAGGTGTCCACCAGATAAGTGCGACTGAAATCGCGATGGTAAGGATGGCTAGTGTCTCGAAGGCCGCATACAAGGACTTGGCGGAATTGATGGCCGTGAGCCGCTTCACGGTCTCGGGAGGGAGACGGGTTGCGCGCCGCCGATCATCCCGGAATTCCGTACCTTTGCCCGCCTGTCCTTGCATACCGATATCTCTATCGTGTGTTTATGGTGCGACGCTGGAGAACGCTTCCATCGCTTCGCAACGGGCGACGAATGCGGCCAGGTCAGGGCATTTTTCGGCGAGGCCCAGTTTCGGCCGCGCTATGTTGGTGAAGGCATAGGCGATCGCGCCGCTGACGTCGGCCTGACTGATACGGTCGGTGCCGGCAAGCCAGCCGTCTCCGGCCGCCTTGGCGCAGTCATTGAGGAAACCAAGACCACCGCAGGCCTGCTCTTCATTATGCTCGATCCAGGGCCGATGGACCTTTTCCTTGGGATGGAAACGGCCTTCGTAGACGGCCCAGATCGCTTTATCCATTGTGCCTGTTGCGACGGCTGTTAGCTTCATGACCTTGCGGCGTTCCGCGCCTGCGGCCGGCATCATACGTTTGTCAGGGCCGGCTATTTCGTCGAGCGTGTCAAGAATAGCATAGCTTTCCACCAGGGATTCGCCGTCGTCGAGCACGACGGTCGGCACCCGGACCAGAGGATTGAATTTACGCACCGCGTCCTGGTCGTCGAAGACGGGGATTGGGTCGTGCTCAAATGCCATGTCCATGAGGTTCATGCTAACCGCGACACGGCGGACATAGGGCGAACGGTAGGCGCCAATCAGTTTCATATTCTCTTTGCTCCCAAAACAAATGGATTGATTGCGCGCACAGTGGCACGCCCGCCGATGGCGTGGAAGCCTAAATCTCAGTTACAATCATCGCACTTGAAAGAGGGAGGATTGACATGTTCACCATATGGGGCCGGCCGACGTCCGCACGAACGCAGAAGGTACTTTGGGCGCTCGCGGAGACGGGAATTGAATTCGAAATGGTTCTCGCCAGCGGCACGATGGGGCCCGATGGCAGTGTCGAGAATGGTGGTGAACCCTATGGGATTGTCGATACACCGGCGTATCGCGCCATGAATCCAAATGGGACCGTGCCGACGATCAAGGATGGCGATTTCACATTGTGGGAATCGAATAGCATCATCCAGTATCTGGCGATGAAGTACGCACCGGATCTGTTGTATGGCGGTGACTTGGAAACCTTCGCTTCGGCAAGCCGGTGGATGGACTGGGAAGGCAATGTTTTCCTGCCGCACCAACATACGTTGGTAATGAATTTGGTGCGCTTGCCGCCCGAGGCGCGGAACCCGGACGAAGTCGAGAAGGCGCGCCGGGCCTTGCTCACACCGTTACGGATCATCGACGATCAGTTGTCGCGAACTTCTTTTATCGCCGGGGAAAATTTCACGATGGGCGACATCCCGATTGGTATGCGCGTGCATCGATGGTTCTTGTTCGATTTGGAAACGCCGGATCTGCCGCATCTGCGGCGTTGGTATGAAGGCTTTCGGCTTCGCCCAGCCTTTCAACGCCATATTGCCGATCCGGCATTGCACCTCTCCGGCTAATAGCGGGATTGGCGGTCTGATTAAAGCGGAGACGTGGCTTGATAGGCGAACAATGTCGCGCCCATGCGGCGCAATTGGTTGAGCGGCGCATCCTCGACAAGATTCTCGATCACAAACCGCATTCCGGCTTTCTTCGCGTTCATGATGAGCGAGGCCAGAGCGGGTGAATCGCGGTGAGCCTGTGCCGCGATGTTGTGATAGTCGACCGAAACAAGATTAAGGCGGGCTTGCGGTAGGCTGAAGGTCCCATCCGTCAATGGTTCCATGGACAACATATTCAACTGCGAGAATGGCTGTAGTTGTTGAATATAGTGTTCGATTTCCTGAACCGGCAGATTGGAAGGACAGTTCGTTAGTTTCAGTACGAAACTTGGATTATCCCGATCTACCGTGGCATCGCATGCCTCCAAATATCGCTGTGCATGTTCTGAATGTGCAAGCGTCGCGTAATGCACGGAGAGAACGAGGAGGTGGCGATCGTTCACGACACGGCGCTGTAGGTATTCCGATGCCAACCCGAGCGTGGTCAAGTCGAGTTCGGCCAGGGTCGCCGCATCTTCTTCGGCGCAGGCGAGGAGACGTTTGATCTTGGCTTGAGATTTCGGGTCGAACTCGCAAATTTCCAAATTTGTCGCGGTGGCGTTCGCCGCCAGTACGGGGCGCGGCCGGACAAATCCAGTTTGCGCGATGTCCGCGAGGACATCCTTTGCGCGCGCTTTGTATGTCACCGCTGCTTGTTCGAGTGTTGAATCGACAAAGACGGATAGGCTGGTGTCATCGAAGGCTTCTTGGGGCGGAAGCTCTATTGAATCGGCATAGGCGGAGACATTGGAAAGGCGTGCAATTTGAGAATCCGACAACTCGCCATCTATGTCCGCATTTCGTTGATCTTCGCCTAGGATTTGCTCTTTGATTTCCCGGGCTATCGCCTGCGCCTTGAACCAGGCTTCCGTCGTATCCAGACGTGGAAAACAAACCAAGAAACCGTCTTCATTCGCCTTTCGCGTGAAGGAGTCCCACCGGGTCAGGTGCCCACGTATGATATTCGTCGCGATTTGGTCGATTTGTTCGGCGAAGCGCGGCCAGCGACTGCCGAGTTCGTCTTTTATCTCAGACAGGCCGACGGTTTGAATTCGGCCTATGGCAACGGGGCCGCCGCCGGCCAATTTGCCGACCTTCTGATTAAAGTTTACTTCCTCGACCGGTGTGGCTTTTGGTTCTTCGTGGCAACTTTCATAGGTTCGGCCATAGAAACCGCTCAATTGTCCCGGCGCCGTTTTAAAGGTGTCGATGACCGCCGTGATCTCGGCAATATTCAGGCTTCCGTCGTTATCACGGGCACGATCGACCATGATTTCGCCGAGCAGGTCCAAAACCGTATTGGCGGTGCCTTGGCACGGCCCAAATCCACATTGCGAGGATGTGTCATCGTTCTCCGCGGGATCGTTGGGCGCTTTGTCGATTCCCGTGCTTGAGTTTTGCTGTAGGGCGACCACGATAATCTAAATCCTTTGTCGACATGGATAGGCTGTTCGCGCGAAGGAATGGCGAAAGTTTAAAAATGTGAATAAATGGTAATCTTGATTTACGAATATTTGGTAAACAAGCAAACTGAAGAAGATATCAACCTATTCGCCGCTGCGCCTGATCGGGGATGTCTTTACGGGAGATTTGGCGCGATATTCCTCGCCCATTGGAAGGAGAGCTTAATATGCATATCGCGGTCGTGGGAGCGGGGCTGGTTGGGGCCGGATGGACCATTGTATTCGCACGCGCCGGTGAAATGGTCAGGCTGTTCGATGCTTCAAAGGACGCGCGAGATAATATTCTGAACGATGTGCGGGGGCGTTTGGAAGATCTGAAAAGCTTCGATCTGGTCGATGACATTGACCCAATCCTGGACCGCATCGTGGTCTGCGAGACGCTCTCCTCCGCTGTCGAGGGGGCGAGATATGTGCAAGAGTCGGTTCCCGAACGCGTTCCGCTAAAACAAGAAATCAGCAAGCAACTATCCGGGTTGTTGTCCGGAGACACGGTTGTTGGCAGTTCGACGTCCGGTATCCCGGCCTCGGCGTTTACCGAAAATTTGCCTAATCGAGCGCGGTTCCTGGTCGCGCATCCGGTGAACCCGCCCTATCTGGTGCCGGTCGTTGAAGTGGCGCCCGCGCCCTGGACCGATCCCGACGCGGTTGAGATAGCCATGTCGGTAATGACGGAAGTCGGACAATCGCCGATCCGCGTGCGTCGAGAAATCGAGGGATTCATCCTAAATCGGCTACAAGGCGTTCTCTTGCGGGAGGCTTGGGCATTGTTCGAGGAAGGGTATGCCAGTGCCGAGGATATCGACAAGACGGTTAAGGAAGGACTGGGCCTTCGCTGGTCGTTCATGGGGCCTTTTGAAACGATCGATCTAAATGCGCCTGGTGGAATTCGGGAATATGCGGAAGTGCTTGGGCCGCTCTATCATTCGATCGACGCCTCCCGAACCGATCCTCGGCCGTGGCACGATGCATTGATTGGCAAAGCGGAGGCGGAACGCCGCGATGCGGTTCCCGCAGCGGCTTTGGAAGAACGCCGGAATTGGCGCGACCGGCGTTTGATGGCGCTCGCGGCACACAAGAAGCAGCAGACCGAATGACGATTGCACCCTACGGTGTGGCGAAGGTTATCCAATCGAAGGTAAATTTGTGGTAGACTTATAAATTTGACCGTTTCGGAATCGGAAAGAGGGAAATGGCATGGGATTCGAATCTGGAAGGGACGGGAAGCTCTGGAGCGCGCTTCGCGAACGTTTGGAAGAGAAACGAATCGAAACCTTCAACGCCCTGAAAGGCTACCCGCCGCAGGTCGCGGGCTGCGATACGCACTACCAGTTTCTGGCGGAA
>JAJFJC010000301.1 GCA_021774385.1 Alphaproteobacteria bacterium | reverse complement strand
CGCGGCCGTTTCATGTTCGGCGTCGGACCCGGCGCGCTGACAGGCGACGCCTATCGAATGGGCATCGATCCCGCGAAACAACGTAGCATGATGAACGAGTCGCTCGACGCCATCATGCAGCTGCTCGACGGTGAGATGGTCAATATGAAAACCGATTGGTTCCATCTCCAGGACGCGCGCATTCAAATCCCGTCTTTCCAGCAGCCGCGCGTTGAGATGGCCGTCGCCTGCGCACGTTCGCCCTCGGGGGCCTTGGCGGCGGGTAAACATGGCCTTGGCATGCTCTCAATTGGTGGCACCAGCGACGAGGCCTTGGCCGCGCACGCCAATAATTGGCGCATGTGTGAGGAAGCGGCGGCGGAGAACGGCCAAACGGTCACGCGCGACAAGTGGCGGCTGGTTACGCTCATGCATATCGCCGAGACAAGGGAGAAGGCACGGCAAAACGTCGAATTCGGCCTTGAAGAGTGGGCCAAATATTTCCGCGAAATCGCGACTTTTCCGATTGTCCCGGCCGATATCGACGACCCCTATACCTATCTGACCGAAAACAAGATGGCCTGTATCGGCACGCCGGACGACGCCATCGCCTATATCGAAACGCTCCTCGAGGGTGCCGGTGGCTTCGGCGCGTTGATGCAGCTGGCGCATAACTGGGCCGACTGGGAAGGCACCAAGCAAAGCTATGAACTGCTCTCCCGCTACGTCTTTCCACATTTCCAGAATAGCAACCGGATGCGCGACGTCAGCTACGAGTACAGCCACAAAAATCGCGACGCTTTCGTTGGCGAAGCGGCGCAGGCAATCCAGACCGAGATCGACCGCTATCAGGACCGTAAAAAGGGCGAAGCGGCGGAGTAGCGAGCGGCGGTAAACAGCAGGGTTATCGAGAAGGATTTTTTAGGCACAATTCGATACAGGGCCGGCATATAAGCCGGCCCTGTTCTCTGTAGTCTGTTGTTTCGGTGTTAAGCCGTCTTGCGCCGACGTCGCATCAGACCTAGCCCCGCAAGGCCAATGCCGAAAATGGCCAGCGTGCCGGGTTCCGGGACATCGGTAAGCACATTTACCGTGCTAGCGTTTGTCTTATCGCCCACATCGGCGTCAACAATAGGGACGAAGTCCAAGTCGTTGGATGCGATAACGTCGATCGTGGCGCCGGGTGTATCGGAAAAGACCCGCACAATGTCGGTGTCGATATTCACAGTGTTATCGACGACGAAAAAATCCGCCAAGTCAACGGAAACGGGTGGGAGATCAAGATCGCCAAAGATGATTTCGATAATGGCGCCCGGTTGGATCTCGAGGTTCCCCTTTACTTGAATCTCGTCGCCAAACTCAATCTGAATGACGGCACCGTCCTCTACCGTTAGGTCGCCATTAATGATGAGTGTGCCGGGTGAATTGCCGGGCGCGAATTCCGCTTCGTCGCCAAGGAATACGTTTCCGTTGATTGTGCCGGCACCACTCAGCGTACCATCCAGGATGGATACGGTTTTCCCGATATTGATATCGCCATTGACGATCAGGGAACCCGATTCCTGTGTAAAGGATCCGGCGCCATCCATTAGTCCGCCGGATTCGATAGTGACAAGTCCGCCTTTGTTCACGAAGTCGCCATTGTTGGTCAATGTGCCTTCGATGGTGTAGTTGCCGGTATTTTCGAGCGTGCTGTTGGCGCCGATGGTTTCTACATTGCCGACGGAGATCAAGACGGCACCCAGGTCGGTCGTGGCTTGCTTAAGGGTTAAATTATCGAACTGGTGATGCGGGCTGACCTGAACCCATGACACCGACTCCAAATCCTTAAAACTGCTATCGAACGTGAAGGTTTCCACGCCAGTTGGAAAACCGGTTCCGTCGAGCGTGATGGTTTGCGACACGGTACCGCCACCTGCAAGATTTCCCGTAAACGGAACATCCGTGGGCGCATTGAGATTTAATTCACCGAGATCGATGGAAACGAGATCGAAGGATTTTCCATTGTCCGCAGTCAGGGTGGTAACCCCGTTAACGGTAGGGTCGATCAGTGATGTTGAGCCGGTGTGATTGAAAGAATTTGTTCCCGGTGACCTAAAATCCAGACCGGTCGTTTTCGTGACCGTAAAGCCGGATTCGGAGAAACTGGGCCCAACAATTATTTCTTCTGTGTGGGGCGCGATGGTTTCAAAATCCATCGTCGTAGTCAGGGTCGAAGGCGGTGGTGAAGGTGGTGGCGCTGCACTTTGATCAAGTACTAAATTGTCCATCTGGTGGTGCGGGCTGACTTGAACCCACGAAACCGATTGCACATTCTCGAAAGCGCTGCCGAACGAAAATGTTTCCACGCCACTGGGGAAACCGACACCGTCTAGCGTGACGGTTTGTGTCACCGTACCGCCGCCCGCTAAAGTTCCGGTGAAGGGAACGTCCGTGGGCGCGTTGAGATTTAATTCACCGAGATCGATCGAAACAAAGTTAAATGGATTGCCGTTATTCGCGGTCAATGTGGTAACCCCGTTAACGGTAGGGTCGATCAGTGAGGTTGAGCCGGTAAAATTATGAGACGTTGTTCCGGGCGACCTGAAGTCCAGACCAGTCGTTTTCGTCAGGGTGAAGCCCGCTTCTGTAAAGGTTGGCCCGACAATAATTTCAGTCGCATGACCCGCGATGGATTCGAAATCCATAATAACGGTGGCCTGTGCCTTGCCAGACATGGTCAAACAAGCAACAACGCCAACCAGTGCGGTTCCAAACCCTTGCCGCACAATATTAGAGTCGAGATTTTTCAAGTCCAAGTTCCTCCCTGATCGATCAAACACGTGATTTTTTTTATGCGTGTATGAATTCGAATTGTCCCAATTACGAATTAAGCAAGTTTCGTACCATTTACGGAAATTGGCGGATTTCGACGGGTATATTCGTATATCGGAAATTTTACACGTAATACTTTGTAAAGAATATCGACTCTTGACAGTTACGAGAAAATCGAGTCTAAAAATTTTTTGTTAATTATCAATAAGTTACGGATAATTCTTTCTAAGGTTCAAAATTCTTTGAGTTGTAAGATATTTCGACACTGTTTGACGGTTTCGAAAATGTCCCTGAAGTTCAAAAAAATATCACTCTATTACAATAACTTAGTCTAATTTTGAAAAAGTTCTATCTGTAAACTTTTCCGGCGATGAGGAAAATTCACGCGGAAAACGCGCTCTCCATCACAAGTTGGTAATACACTTCTGAATGTTAGCCTTGTGCTTAACACACTAAAAATTTGGTATTTGTGGTTTTATGGTAGGACGTCGTTAAAATTAGCGGGCATAGTCGTCCATTCCGGCCCGATGCAGTTGGCGCAGAAGGGCCGGCCATTCGCGGCCGACTTCAATGAAGCCGTCCTTGGCGTACATCTTCAAACCCATCTGTATGGACTTCTCTTGCGTGCCTTCCGACAGGCTTTGCAACGCGCCGCCACCGGACAGGGCGTCGATTTGCAGCCGGCAAGCGGTCTCGATGCGATAGATCCACACGAAGGCTTCGCCGACGGTATTGCCGACGCTGAGTAGCCCATGATTTCGCAGGATCAAAATGCGTTTGTCGCCAAGGTCGCGCACGATACGAGGTTGTTCGTCCGCGTCTACCGCGGGCCCTTCGAATTCGTGGTAGCCGACCCACCCCATGACGGTTAGGGCCTTCTGGCTCGCTGGCAGTAACCCTTGCTTCTGCATCGCCACCGCCGCGCCGAAGCGGCTATGTGTGTGAATGACGCAATGCAGGTCGGGTGACGACATGTGCACCGCGCCATGGATGATGAAGCCCGCCGGGTTCACGGGATAATCGCTGTCGCCGAGCACGTTACCCTTATCGTCGACCTTGATCAGGGAAGACGCGGTGATCTCGTCGAAGAACATACCGAACGGATTGATGAGGAAATGGTTTTCCGTTCCCGGCACACGCAACGAAAAATGTGTGTTGTTAAGGTCCGTCCAGCCATACAAGGCCGCGAGGCGGTAGGCGGCGGCGAGATCGCACCGCGCCGCCCATTCATCCTGCGCCATGCCGGCGGGCGCCGTCGTTGATTGCGTCGCGATGCTGGTGATTGTGGCCATGACTTTGAACCCTCCGAAGATGTCCGTACCTTTGGCGGCAAGATTATAACCGCTGCCGCGTCGAGTCGATTCCAAGCGTGGCCGCGGCGGGGTATGCCGCTTATGATGTCGCGGTATCGTTCGGAGAACCTTATGCTCGATTTTTACTATTGGCCGCCCCCCAACGGCTGGAAAGTGTCCATCATGTTGGAGGAGTGCGCGCTGCCGTACAATCTGATCCCCGTTAATATCGGCAAGGGCGACCAATTTAAGCCAGAGTTCCTTGAAATTAGTCCCAACAACCGGATGCCAGTGATCGTCGACAACGATGTGGACGGCGATCCAGTGCCAGTCTTCGAGTCTGGGGCGATTCTTTATTATCTGGCGGAGCGGACCGGCAAATTCATCCCGGAGGATTGGCGTGCGCGCAAGGAAGTCCTCGAATGGCTGTTCTGGCAGGTTGGCAATCAGGGTCCGATGGCCGGGCAATTGAGTCATTTCGTCAATTACGCGGATGGCGGCATCGAATACGGTAAGAACCGCTACGGCAATGAATATGACCGCTGTCTTGGCGTGCTCGAACGGCGCTTGGAGGGTCAGGAATTCATCCTGGGGGAGTATTCCATCGTCGACATGATCTGCTGGCCTTGGGTTCTGATCGCGAAACCGCTGGGGCAATCCTTGGATGCCTTTCCGAATGTGACGCGTTGGCGGAACGTCATCAAGGAACGGCCGGCGGTCCAGCGCGGTGTCGATGTCGGCAAGGAATTTCGGCGCTCGGGACCGCCGAGTGATGAGGAACGCAAGAACATGTTCAACCAGACCGCCGATTCCGTGCGCGGACAAACCGGCGCATGAAGCTCTTCTGGACACCGGCTTCACCCTTCACGCGCAAGGTTGTTGTGGCGGCGCGGGAACTCGGTTTGTGGGACGAAATCGAGATTGCGCCGACGGTCTGGCCGCTGGATTGGGGTTACGCGACCGTCGCGTTCACGGAAGGTCTCGCGGAAGCTAATCCAATCGCGCGCATCCCAACCTTGATCACCGATGACGGTGTCGCTATTGGCGACTCGACGTTGATCTGCCAGCATTTGAACGAAAATGCGAAGGGCATATCGCTTATTCCCAACGGTCATGAAAAATGGCGGATGTGGTCGCTTTACGCGATTGCCGATGGGCTGCTTGAGGCGCAAATCTTGATGCGGGCCGAGATGTTGCGGCTCGAAGATATTCGTTCGGAAGGCTTTCTCGATAAGCAGCGTGATCGCATCGCGCGCTGTTTTGATCATATCGAGGAACGCGCCAATGAGTTGGAGGGACCACTCGATTTGGCGCAAATCACCGTTGGTATTGCCTGCGGCTATCAAGACTGGCGCGATTGGCTCGACGATTTTCGCCCGGGCCATGAACGTCTTGCGCAATGGTATGCGGCCTTCGCCGGGCGGCCGGCGATGCGCAACACCGAACCAAAAGAAACGCCGGCGGGGTAATCAGTTCAGCGGGCGCTCATTGGCCGCGATAAACGCGCCGATTTCCGCTTCCGTCATGGTATCGCGAAACATTTCGGCGCGCATGCGGACCCGTTGGGCGCTAATCGCGCGGATGGCGTGCATCATGCGTTCGAGGTCGGCGTTTGATGCTATATGACCAACCGCTTCCTTGGCCTGCACGCGATAATGGTCTTCCTCATCATCATAGATCGTCTGCATGGCCTTGGCGGTCATATCATTGACGGTATTGCCCGAAAGTTTCTTACCTTCTCGGAACAGCCGCGCGCCGCCACCCTCGGTAAAGCCGACCGCGGCTTTCAAGAGTGGGTCGTCCTTCTCCACGTAACCGCGCCGCAAATCACCGAGTTTTTTCTCCTCCGAAAGCTGGATGGTATCCGCCGGTGAAATCGGCCGACCCATCAGATGCTCGAAGATATCCGCCAGCATGACGTAGTGGTTGAATTCCTCCGTCAGTTGGGTGAGCAGGAAATGATAGTCGTGGCGATCGATTTCCTTATCGACCTTTGGATACATGTCGACGAGGTTCGACAGCTCACGGTGTAGGCCATTAAAATACCCATCAACCGGGTTGAGTTCCTTCCAGAGTTGCGCCTTCAGATAAAAGATGTGGTCGTCGTTCGTTGCCTTGGCGAAGAATCGTTTGGCAA
Source organism: Alphaproteobacteria bacterium (assembly GCA_021774385.1). GTDB lineage: Bacteria > Pseudomonadota > Alphaproteobacteria > UBA8366. The sequence goes on along the minus strand of JAJFJC010000301.1, from coordinate 7,752 downwards.
TTTCCGCCTCCGCCTCCCAATAAGGCCAAGCGGCGCTCTCCAATTGTTGCTCAATATCAGACATGTCACTTCCTTTCCCGGCCAGTTTAGAGGCAACCGCCATCGCGGCGCCATAGATGTCTCGATCGCTGTACGCCTTGCCGGGGATCGCCTACCATGGCGGCTCATCAACGCACATAATGAGGATATCCTTGGAGTTCGACAATTCATTCGACGTACCGCTACCGCCTGATGAGACATGGGCGCTACTCCGCGATATAGAACGTATTGCACCCTGCATGCCCGGTGCGAAACTAACCGACATACTCGACGAGGATACGTTCAAGGGTGAGGTCGCGGTTCGACTTGGCCCTGTATCGCTAACGTTTAAAGGCCAAGCGCATTTTGAAGATATCGACGATGCCGAACGCAAGGCGCGGGTCAAAGCGGATGGCAAGGACGCCAAGGGGCGCGGTGGGGCCAACGCGGTCGTGGAATTCCAGGTCGAACCGGCGGCGGGGCAATCAACCGTGCTGATCCACACCAACCTGATGCTGTCGGGCCCGGTGGCGCAGTATGGCCGGGGTGTCGGCATGGTGCAGGACCTTGCGGCGCAGTTGATCGGCCAGTTCGCGGAGAACCTAAAGGCCGACCTTGTGGCAAGCCCCGCGGCACCGGGGGCCACTGAAACGGTAGTTGAAGCGGAAACCGCACCGGTTAAACCGGTGTCGGGGTTTTCCCTGATGTTCAGGGTTTTTTGGAATGCCATCGTGCGGTTGTTCGGCGGCCGCTCCGCGACACCCTAATCTTTTGCGGCCTGGATCGCTCGGTAAACGGTCTCCGGGGTCGCGGGCATTGCAATGTGGCGCACGCCCAGTGGCGTTAGCGCATCGATGATGGCGTTGATCACCGCGACGGGTGCGGCCGTGGGCCCTGCCTCACCGACCGATTTCACGCCGGTCGGCGTATGCGTGCAGGGAACCTCTAATATTTTGGTGCTGAAGAACGGTAAGTCGCCCGCGCGGGGCATGGCGCAATCCATGAAGGATCCCGCAAGCAACTGTCCCGAATCCGGGTCATGATCGTTTCGTTCAAATAGCGCTTGGCCAACTCCCTGGGCGACACCGCCGGCCAACTGCCCTTCGACAACCATCGGGTTGAGCGCCCGACCGACATCTTGCGCCATGCTGTACCGCAATAGGACGACGGCACCGGTATCCGGATCGACCTCGACTTCCGCGATGTGACAGCCATTGGGATAGGTGCTGTTTAGCGGCTTGTAATAATGCGAGGCGTTAAATTCCCGATCCCGCGCGATTTCTTCCAGCGTCAGCACGCGGTCGGTCCCGCGAATTCGATATCGACCGGCCTCGTATTCAATGTCTTGCGGTGCTGCCTCGAACATCTCGGCGGCAATCGTAAGGCCGTTTTCGATTAAGTCGTCGCCTGCGAGAACCAATGCGCTGCCGCCGATTGTCATGGACCGGCAGGCGCCCGTGCCCATCCCCCAGGGCGTTTCATTGGAATCGCCCTGAATGACCCGAATGCGCTCCATGCCGATGCCGAGGCTGTCGGCCAGCATTTGTGCATAAACGGTTTCGTGCGACTGGCCATTGGACATCGTCCCAATCCGGACGCTTATCTCTCCCTCGGGCGAACAGGAAATATCGGCGCGGTCGGCGATACCCGCACCACATGCCTCCAGCAGGTTGCCGTAACCGATCCCCCGTCTTAGACCTTTGGCCTCGCTTGCGGCGCGGCGTTCGGAAAACCCATGCGTGTCGGCAATTTTTTCCGCCGCATCCATGGCCGCCGCGAAGTCGCCGCTGTCATAAATCGACAACCCAGCAGTCCTATAAGGCATGGCCGATGCCGGGATGAGGTTGCGGCGGCGTATTTCCGCCGGCGTTAGGTCCAGTTCCCGCGCGGCCGTATCGAGCAGCCGTTCCAGCACGAACGCCGCCTCCGGCGCGCCGGCACCGCGATAGGGGCAGGTTGGCATGTGATTGGTATGGATGCCGCGAAGATCAAAATCGATCACCGGAATATCGTAGACACTGGTGCCCATGATCCGCCACATGCCGAGCGCGGTTGACCCGCGCGGCCCGAGATAGGCGCCTAAATCGGCCAAGGCCCGGACCCGCAACGCCAGAATTCGCCCGTGTGCATCAAAGGCCGCCTCCGCGTCGGTTGCTTGTCCACGGCCTTGATAGTCGGAGAGGAATCCTTCGCTTCGGTTCGCCTGCCAGCGCACCGACCGGCTGATTTTACGCGCGATCCACAACACTAGGGCTTGCTCGGGATAAAGCGGGTTTTTTGCCCCGAACCCGCCCCCGACATCCTTGGTGACGACGCGCACCCGATCCTCGGCCAAGTGGAAAATGTCGCGGGCGAGGGCGCGTCCAACCGTCTGCGGTTTCCCTGCGGCGGCGTGCAGCGTATAGCGTTCTGTCTCCTTGTCGTACTGACCGACATAACCGCGTGTTTCCAAAGGGTTCTGGACGAGGCGTTCGTTGTCGATGGAGATTGCGGAAATATGCGCTGCCCGCGCGAAAGCTTCCCTTGCGGCGTTGGCGTCGCCGGCGTCGGTGCGAAAGCAAAGATTGCCCGGCGCTTGATCCCAGAGCGGTTCCGCGCTAACCGCATCCCGTACCGCCATAATCGGCTTGTACTCTTGGTATTCTACGAGAACCGCGTCGGCGGCGTCTTTTGCCTGCGCTAGGGTTTCGGCGACGACCACAGCGACGGGTTGTCCGAGATACCGGACGCGCCGTTCGGCCAGAATTGGCTGCGGTTGCCCGATTGCCGGGTCGCCGGCCGCCGGTGTTTTCGCGCGCGGTTCGGCTGTCGGTGTCGGTGGCAGGCGTTCCCAGGGAATGCCGCCTAATCCGTCGGCAAGGACGTCCTGGCCCGTCCAAATACCCAGCACGCCAGGCATCGAATGGGCGCCTTCGGTTTCAACTGCAAGGATATCGGCATGCGGATACGCGGACCGAACCACCGCCATATGACAGGTGGAAGGGAACGATAAATCGGCGATGTAGCGTCCGCGTCCCGTCAGCAGGCGATGATCTTCGACACGGCGGATCGACTGGCCAACATAGTGGCCCTTGGAATCAAGTTGTCGGTCCGCGCCCAATACAGTTGCTCAGATGCCGGCGGCGGCCGCGATGTAGGTGTCGGTCTCCATGTCGTCTTGCACGGCACCCGTCAAATCGGCGACGCGGGCGATGCCGCGCTTGTCGCACCATTCCTCGAGATCCTCGATAATCGAGACCATCGCGGTCGGATTGCGGAACGATGCATAGCCGACTTGGACGGCGCTGGCCCCCGCGAGCATATATTCCACGACATCTTCGGCCTTTACGATACCGCCACAGCCGATAATCGGGATCGAGACCGCCTTGGAGATTTGATAGACCATACGCAAGATGATCGGTTTGACGGCCGGGCCGGACATGCCGCCAACTTTATGGCCAAGCGATGGGCGGAAACTGTGCGTGTCGATTCGCATCGACAGGATGGTGTTCGCGACGGTCAAGGCATCGGCGCCGGCTTCTTCCGCCGCGCGGGCGATACTGACGATGTCGCCGGCGTTCGGTGACAGTTTTACAAAAATCGGCAGGTCGGTCGCGGCGCGCACCAGGCGGACGGTTTCCGCGGTTTCATCAGCGTGCAGCGCGAAGTTGCCACCATTCGGATCCCGTGTCGGGCAGGATATATTGATTTCCAGCGCCTTCACGCCCGGCACCGTGACCTCTCGCGCCATGGCCGCGAAGTCCTCATGGATGGTTGAGGTAATGCTAACGATCAGCGGCGGTGAAAACCGCAGATAATCTGGTATTTGATTTTCAAGAAAATATTCGATGCCTTTTCCCGGCAGGCCGATGCAGTTGATCATACCACATTCGACCTCGGCGACCCGAGGGGGTGGGTTGCCGTCCCGCAACTCGCGGGAGATCGTCTTGGTCAGTGTCGCGCCAAGCCGATTGATATCCATGACCTGTTCCATTTCCGGCGAGAACGTACCCGATGCCGGCATGACCGGATTGGTCATCTCGAAGGAACCGATTTTGACCGAAAGATCTACCATCCCATGGCCTCCTGCATGTCGAAGACGGGTCCTTCTATGCAAACCCGCTTGAGTGTTTTGACGCCGTCAATTTCAAAGGTCCTGACGCAGACGTAGCAGGGGCCCAATCCACAAGCCATGATCTGCTCCATTGCCACCTGCCCCGGGACGTTATGCTTCTTGCCAAGCCGTTTCATCAGCATGAACAACCGGTTCGATCCGCAGGTAAAGAACGCGTCGGCGCGATTGTCCGCGACCCGCTGTTCGATGATTGCTTCGACGTTCTCGACCGCACTGGTGCCGTCCGTATCCGTGACCGTGATCACTTCGGCGCCGGCCTTCTCGAAGAGATCACCCGACATCGCTAAATCCGGGCTACGGGCGCTGAGGATTACGGTGGCGCCAATGCCGTTTTCGGCGATCAATTGCGATATCGGCGCCAGCGTGGCGAGCCCGACACCACGACCCAACACCACGACGTTCTTCCATCCGGGTTCCATCGAAAAACCGACACCGAGCGGTCCCACCATGTTGAATGTATCGCCTGGTTTTAGCGTCGCCGCGCCGTTCGTGCCCCGTCCGACACATTTATAGAGAAACTCCAGCCGCTGACGCTCTTTGTCGACGACATAAATGCTTTGCGGCCGGCGCAGCCATAAGTCGCCCTCGTCCGGAGAAGGGCAAAGCCAATGAAAGAATTGCCCAGGCTTGGCGGTTAAGGCCTTGGGCGATGCGGTAACGATCAGATGCTTGTATTCGTCGTTGATCGAGTCGTTCGCGAGTACGGTCGTGAGGATTTCTTCGACCGGTGCGGCGGGTGCCTGATCCACGGTGTTTTCCGTACCGACAACATGCGGTCGAGCGGCAAAAACGGTGCTTTCCAATTGCGTTTTCCCAAATTCAAAAATACGAATTATGCGTTCAATTATTTATAATAATACCAAAAATGGTACAAATCCATTTTAATCTTTATGACGCCTTATCAAGGCCCGCATATATTTTGCGGCGGCCGTTCCCTTCAGTGCCCGACGCCACATGTCATCGACCGTTTTTTCGTGCAGGGCGAGGGCTTCCGGGGCCGAAGTGATCATCGCGACTCCGACACGGACGTTGGGTTGCGCGCCCAGCCGGAATGGGCTGACGGTAAGTACTTTGCGGTCGGGTTGACGGAAAACTTGGAATCCGGTGTGTGGCAAGGTGTCCGGCACGATGCCGATCTGAACGCCGATCGGCTCATTCTCCATCATGTCCGCCAAATGCTTGGCTTCGGCAATGGCCAACCGACGGCGTCTGCTTCTTTCGTCGTCGCTAAGGTCGAGCCGGCCAACCAAGCCGTTGCGCAGAAAGCCATCCATTTCCGTCGCCGACAACAAATTGACCACGCCGGGTTGGCGCACTCGAAATGTTTCCTTGCGCGCCTTCAATACCGCCATGATGTCGGCCGCCTGATTCACGGCCAGGCTGCGTTCCGGTAAGTCATCCGGGATATTCTCACGCAGAATTTCGGCCAATGTTTCGTCGAAATTGTCGGAGGCGAGCAAATAGGATATCGGGCCCGCCAACACGACGATATGTTCGGCGGTCTCCTCGATCTGTCGGGTTCGCTCGAAATAGCTGACGGCGGAGGCGACATACTCGACGCCGACGCCAAGAAGGGTAGGGATCGAAACGTCCAGCAACTCTGCCAGTTTCTCCAGCGTGTCGATTTTGGCCAACTCGCCCTTTTCGCAACGGTATAGCGCGGTACGCGAGATACCGATTTTTTTCGCGATTTCATCGGCGCTAAGTCCGGATCCAAGGCGGAAAGCCCGTAGCCGGTTACCAATATCGTCGAACCGTATGGCCATTATGTGTCTGCCTTGCGTTCAAGAATGCCGGCAACGATGTCCGCGGGGACGATCGGCGATTGGTTGATCCGGACGTCAAAGGGCGATAGGGCGTCTTCAATCGCGGAGGCAATCGCGGCGGGGCCGGGGAAGACGCCGCATTCGCCGACGCCTTTGACACCGAGCGGGTTGAGAGGGGTCGGCGACTGGTGATGGATAACATCGATCCGCGGCACCTCCGGTGCGGTGACCAGTAAGTAGTCGGCTAGGGTTGTCGTCAGTGGCTGGCCGTATTCGTCGAAACCCATCCATTCGAATAACGCGTTGCCGATACCATGCGCGGCGGCGCCGACAATTTGCCCGTCCACGATTGCGGGATGAATCACCGCACCGCAATCGTGCGCGATGACGAAATTACGGATATGGACATGTCCGGTTTCGGAATCGACTTCCACTTCGACCACCGCTGACCCGTTGGCATAGGTCAGATCGTCAATCACGACATGTTCGGTTTCCTCGAGCCCAGGCTCGACACCGCCGGGCATGGAATAGCCCGGCAGACCGGCGACGGCTTGGGCAACTTGGCCCAGGCTGACCTTCATGTCCGCGACACCCGCCACCCGGATATCGCGACCGACGATTTCCAGGTCGGCCTCCGATGCTTCGAGCAGTTGGGCCGCAATCCGCAAGGCCTTGTCCCGCACTTTGGTCGCCGCAACATGTGCGGAGGAACCAGCGGTGACCGCTTGCCGGCTGTTAAACCCACCGATACCTAGGAACGTTGCGGCGCTATCGCCCGCCGTGACGGTGATATTGGATAGATCGCCACCGAGCTGTGCCGCGACGATTTGCGCCAACATCGTCTCCGTGCCTTGGCCCATGGCGGTGGCTCCGGTGGCGACACGGATCGTTCCGGACGGCCCAATGCGGACTGACGCAGACTCGAAGGGGCCGCGTCCGGTACCCTTGACGAAATTGGCGAGGCCGATGCCGATATATTTCCCTTGTTCCCGGGCAGCGCGCTGACGGGACGGGAAGTCATCCCATCCGGCCCTCGCGAGCACGTCCGCCTGACATTTCGGGTAGTCGCCGCTATCCAGGACAACGGACCCGCCGCCACGATTCTGCAGTGGCTTGGTGTGTGGCATCGTTTCACCGGCGACGAGATTTCGTCGGCGCACCTCCGCGCGGTCGAGGTCTAGCGCTTGAGCGACACGGTCGAGCAATCGCTCCATGACAAACACGCCTTGCGGTTGCCCGGCCCCTCGAACCGGGGTGACAGGCACCTTATTGGTCAAGGCAAGCCGCACATTCATGGCGTAGGCCGGCACCTCATAAGGCAGGGTGACCGTGATCGCCGATTCATAGGGTAGATTGACGCCGCGCGCGGTATAGGCACCATGATCATGGATCAAGCTTCCCCGTAGACCCAGAATGTGGCCGTCATCGTCGACGGCGATTTCCGCGTCCCAAAATTGGTCGCGCTCCTGGGTCGTGGCGATGAAATGTTCGCGCCGGTCCTCGATCCATTTCACCGGACGGCGCAAGATCATCGCGGCGGCGGCGATGACGATGTCTTCAGGATAAAAAATCAGTTTTGGCCCGAACCCGCCGCCGAGATCGGGCGCGACGACCCGGACACGATCCTCGTCGCGGCCCAGCATATCGCAGAGCAATTGCTTCGCGACATGCGGCGTCTGGGTCGAGCTCCACAAGGTCAGCCGGTCGTCAAGTGGATCGTAGGCCGCGACATTGCCACGGCATTCGATTGAATGTCCGCCGCCGCGGTGCTGGTGAAAGCTCTCCTGGAAAACATGCGGCGCTTTCGCAAAGGCTTCGTCGATATCGCCATAGGCCATGTCGAATTCGGCGAGA
>JAJFJC010000031.1 GCA_021774385.1 Alphaproteobacteria bacterium | reverse complement strand
GTCGCGGCACACGCCTATGACCTTCTGGCGCCCTCGGAACAACGCGTATACGACGTCATGGAGATGCTGACAGCGCCCTTCACCAGCGACCCGGCCGAAGACCTTGACGTCATAAAGGGCAACACCTGGTCGGGGACATTCTGGGATTTGAAGCTCTCGGACCCGCTTGCCGCGGTAGGACAAATGGCGGCGGGAAGAGCTGTTTACTGGCCATTCCTGCTTACCGCGCTGATTCCCGTCGGCTTGAGCATCTTGTTTGGCCGCTTCTTCTGTGGGTGGATTTGTCCCGCGACCTTTCTTTACGAATTGAATTCGAATTTTGCATCGTGGCTGCGCTGGGCTGGATTGACGGTTGGGAATCGTCACTTCGATCGGCGGATCAAATACGGCGTCCTTGCGATTGGCCTGATTCTGTCGGCGGCAACAGGGTCGGTGTTGGTCGCCGCGATTTATCCGCCCGCGATTATTGGCCGGGAAATTTACTACATGATCGCGATCGGCGGGTTCGGTGCCGGTGCGGTATTCTTTCTGGGCACATTGCTGTTCGATTTGTTTGTCGCGCGTCGGGGGTTCTGCCGCTATCTCTGCCCCGGTGGCGCGCTTTATTCGCTGCTTGGCCGCTATCGGCCGTTCCGCATCCGGCGGATCGTCGAGACCTGCAATGATTGCGCGAAATGCAATGCTGTCTGCGAATTTGATCTAGACCCGCTACGCGACGGCTTTGGTCAGGAATGCAACAATTGTACGGCTTGTATCGCCGTATGTCCCACCGATGCCTTGACTTTCGCGATTAGAGTAACGGACTATCCGGCGCAGGGACCAGGGCATCTCGGTCGCCGCTATCGCGGTGCGCACATTGAAGACGACGAACCTGGACGGGACGAGGCCGCATAATGAAACGTCGCGGCATCCTACAGGGCATGATCGCCTATGCGGCGCTCCTGGTGGCGAGCGCCCTTCCCTATGGCATATCCGCAATACTCGCCCCCGGGCGCGCCACCGCGAAACGCAATTATTTGCGTCCGCCCGGCGCGCTCAAGGATGATGCGGCTTTCACTGCCGCCTGTATCGGGTGCGGGTTGTGCGGTGAAGTCTGCCCGCCGCGCTGTATCGAGTTTCATACCCGTGATGGCGGCGTGAAGGTTAATACGCCTTATATCGACCCCGAACGCAAAGGCTGCATTCTGTGCAATAAGTGCATGGATGTTTGTCCAACGGAAGCACTTACCCCGATCCCTAGAAACGAAATCGATATGGGAATCGCGGAAATCGACACCGCCGCCTGTTTCCCTTGGGTCGACAAGGGTATCTGCGGTGCGTGCGTCAGCATTTGCCCGCTGGGCGACAAGGCGATTGGTTTCAAGCTGTGGAACCAGTATCGTCCCATCGTCAAGCAAGGCTGCGTTGGTTGCGGGCTGTGTGTCGAGGTATGTCCTCATCCCAGCGTGCCGATTTGGATCGTCGAACGCACGCAAAAATCCGCCACGACGGACAGAGGATGACGCATGATTGGGAAATTATTTAAATCAGTATGTGCGGCGCTGACCGTTGTTCTGATTTTGTTTGCCGCGAATTTCGCCAATGCCCACCATGTTCTGGGCCGTCCCGGCTATAGCCTCAATGAAGATTCCAATACGCCGCCCGCCGTACAGGGAGAATCGCAAATCGGCGATTTCATCGTCACCTATATGGTCTTCCCGGCCTTTCCCCGAGCACAGGAATCGGGGCGGGTAAATCTCTACGTGAAGGACGATCACGGCGACGGTCCATTCAAAGGAAAGGTTACCTTCAAGATACGGGATGATTCGTGGATTTCCTGGTTATGGGGTGGTGAGCATGTAACGACGCTCGGCACTCAATTGCCGGATGACAAGGTTTTCCGCCAGGTATTCGTCTTTCCCGACGATGGTCAATATATTATCTCCGCTGTATTCGAAGCCGGCGGCAAGCCGTACAATGTTGAATTTCCCCTGCGCGTTGGCGCGGTCATGCCGATGGATATCATTCTAGGTCTGGCGTTATTGGTGTTCGTCGCGTTTGTCATTATTCAGCGACGGCGCGCAATGACCGGTAAGCTTCGTGATTCCCATGTCGGCGAAAGCAAGTCATGACCGAACCGATCGGGCGTCGGGAATTGTTTCGACGCGGCGGAAAGAAAATCACCGAGGCGGCATCGCAAATCGCAGCCGCGAAAACCGCCCGCCGCGCCGAGGGCTGGATTCGTCCGCCGTTCGCCCTCGACGAGTTGGAATTCCTGGTGTGCTGCACGCGATGCGACAAATGTATCGAAGCGTGCCCACATGACGTGCTGTTCGCGTTGCCGACGCGCGCCGGTCGGTATGCGACCGGTACACCGGCGATGGATTTGTCGCGGCGCGGGTGTCATTTGTGCGCCGATTGGCCCTGCGTCACCGCCTGTGAGCCGGATGCATTAACGCTACCGGCCGAAAAACCGGACTCATCCTCGTCCTCGCCAAGGTTGGCAATCGCTACGATCGACCAAGCAACCTGCCTCCCTTATTCAGGCCCTGAATGCGGTGCGTGCGCCAGCGCCTGCCCCGTTCCCGGAGCCTTGATTTGGGAAGGCGGAGTCCGACCGGTCATCGACCAGGAACACTGCACGGGTTGCGCGCTCTGCCGAGAAGCCTGCATCACCGATCCCAAGGCCATCAAAATTTCCGCGATTTTGTCCGAAGAAAAGACCGTAGCCGACGCATAGCACCAAATTGGGGTCAGACAGCGAACAGCGAGACCGCCAATCGCGGTAACACCAATCACATAAGAAGATAACCTAAAATTAGGCTCATAACCGCCCCAATCGCGCTGCCCTTCAGGGTTTTAAGGCAGTTGGAGCAGTGTGAAAGCAAAATGGCGCGCCAGGGAGGAGAAAGTTCGAACCGGTTGTTAGAAACGTTCCCCAAAAAACTCGGCCAGTTCAACACGCTTTTGAGTGCCAGCGTTCTTTAAAATGACCTAACCTATTTTGGATCAATACAGGGGATATTCCGACATGAGAGAATCGAAGACCTGGAAAAATCGAGCGTCATATGCCACGATGAAGTGTTTCTAACGGGAGGCATGCTATGGACGGGCTCAAGGACAGCGAAAACCACGTTGCGGCGGACTCGGAGACGGTATCATCGGCCTATGTGCCACCGCTCCAGCTCACAAAAGGGCAACCAGCCCCCATCGCCGCGAATGGTGGCCTGTCTTACATGTCCTTTGAACGGGATGGGGATTCGGGAACCGCGGCGGCGATCGAAGCTGCGCTCGCCCAGATTGCCAAAGGCGAAGGCCAGCGGGTTCTCGATATGATCGATAATGCGCCCCCCGGCCCTATCGAGACCAAGTGGGGTCTCGGGTTTCGCAGCTTCGAGGAATGCGTGGCCTATATTCGCGAGAATAGCATCGAAGCGCCGGAAGGTGGCCTGGCGTTGCCCTTGCCCTACACCGTCTACGAGGAGCCGACCTATTCCATCGTTACCTCCAATGCGATCTGGCGGGACCCGTCACGCGCGGCCGACGCTAAAGTGTTGCGTAAGGAAGAAGAAGACACGAGGCGGCGGAATCTTTACTTCCCACAGGTGATGCGTGACGCCCGGCGTATTGAGGAGTACCACCCCGGCCTCTCGCCGAGCAGCCCCGAAAGCATGGACCAGCTCGGCGTCTCGCTAGCACATCTCGAAACGACGTGCGGGAATTTTTATGACTCCGGGGAAGTCGAACGCGTGTTCTACCCGGAGATCGAAAAGCTCCTCCTGGACTTTTTCCCAGGCGCGACGGATGCGCTCGTCTATAACCATGACATCTTCGATAAAGACTATGAGGGCGACCGTACCGAAGACCAGGACAACAAGAACCCAGGCGTGAACGCCCGCTACGCCAATCTCGTGCACAACGATTTGAACGACAATAGCGGCCGCGTGCGCTGCCGCGAGCTGCTTACGAAGAACCTGCGGAACTTCGGACGTGAGCAGCACCACACGGAGGCGGAAGCCGACGCGAAGATGTCGAAACGCTTCATGTCGATTAATTTGGCCAAGCCAATGGAGACCGTGCAGCAATTTCCTTTTGTGCTCTGTGCCTGGCCGTCCTTTGCCGACCAACCCTACATCAACAACTACCGTGTCTATGACGACCGCGTCGGCGAGACCACACGCTTTACCCACCGCCCCGAACACGAATGGTATTGGGTTCCTCAGCAGACACCGACGGAAGTCTCGATGCTCAAATGCTACGACTCCGTTTCGGACGGCTCCGTGTCGCGCTGGTCCTTCCATACGGCCTGCATCGATCCGACCGTGCCTTTGGATGCACCCTGCCGCAAAAACATCGTGGTCCGCTCCTACGTATTCTTCTAATTTTCCGAGGGCTCCCAGCGCCGCGCGTGCAGCCCATCTCGACCGCGAATAAGTCCCGTACGCAATTCAGCCCGGTGCGGTTACGCTGTATTGCGCTAGCTTCTCATCATCGAGTTCGATGCCCAGTCCCGGTCCGGACGGCAGCGCAATGCTGCCCGCACCTATATCCAACTTGGTCGTGGCGACGGTATCGACCACTTTGAGAGGTCCCACACATTCCAGTCCTGGCACTATATTACGTGACGTCGCACCAAGCATAATCTCCGCCATCGTGCTGAGATCGAGTCCAAACCCGTGCCCCAGAACAACCGGGAGACCGGCTGCCTCCGCAGTTGCCAGCATGCGCGCGGATGGCAATAGACCACCGGCTTGCTTGATGCCAAACTTCACGAAGTCGGCGCAGTCCGCCTTGATAACTCGAACCAGACTTGCGTGATCGCTGATCGATTCATCGGCCATGATGGGAATACCGCCTTCCCGCCGAACTTGAGCCAAACCTGCAAGATCGTCTTTCGGCGTCGGCTGCTCGAACAATTGCATGTCGCAGGATTTAACGGCGCGGCACAATTCCAGCGCCTGGCCCACATCACATTGCTGGTTGGCATCCATGCGTAGTTTCATATCCGAGCCAACCGCGTCCCGGACCGCCGCCACCCGATCACTATCCTTGGCAACCCCGCTGCCGACCTTGATTTTCACCGACTTGAATCCGGCGTCCTGCCAGCGCTTCGCCTCGGCCGCCGCGTCGTCGGCCGGCAACTCGCCAACCCAGCCGTTGAACAGCAACCGGTCGAGGACAGCGCCACCGACATAGTCGTGCAGTGCGATCCCCATCCGCCGGCAGACAAGCTCGATACAGGCGAGCTCCACTCCGGCGACGGCACCGGGTTGCGCCGGCGCCAGCATGGACCCGATTTCGAAAATCCGGTTCACATTGCCGGGGTCTTCCCCAATCAGCGCCGGGCCCACTTTATCCCGCATGGCGGCGGTTAATTCCGCGGCAGTATTCGGCGATACGGCCTTGTTGGACGGATCGATACTACTGATGCCCACCGCGCCATCCGCCGACGTAACCCGCACCACAACGCACTGGGTATTGTTGTTGGGTTTGCCGCCGCTCGTAAACGTGCCAACCAGAGGCATGCCGACACTGAATACTTCGACTTGATCTATTGTTGCCTTCATTCCGATTCCTTCGTCCGGCGCAACGCGCGCCCGCTCAGCATAACCTTTGTCGGGAGCGCAAACACCCCCGCACGCCTAGGGGATTCTTTTAAATCGGAAGGACAAACTTCAAATTGCTTGTTCGGGGTAATTACCGAATGGAATGCGGTGCTGGATCAAGACCGCGACATACAAGCTGATGCTGGTCGCTCTATGCGACCGGCAACTTAGAACGAGCGTCAAGCTGGCTGCAGAATATGGTTCCACAGGACACGCAACAGCATATGCGCCGCGATCCTTTCGCTTCGGCCGGAAGGGTCAAGCGACGGCGCAAGCTCGGCGATATCGAGCCCGTCGATTGGCGCCGCGGCGAGGACATCGAGAATTGCGCAGTACTGATGTGGCGTTATCCCGCTATGCACGATAGAACCGGTTCCCGGCAGGAAGCCCGCGTCCATCGCGTCGATATCGATCGACAAATAGAGGTGGTCGCAGCCGCGCATCGCATGAGCGAGAGCCTGCTCGGCGACTGCCGTTGCGCCGAGCCGGTGAACGTCACCCGACGAGAAAATTTTGCCACCCATGCCTTCGATCTGTTCAAGTTCGCCGCCATCCACCCAGCCGGTGATGCCGATCCACACCATGTTCTCCCGCGCGATGTTCGGGAGTTCGGAGTTGCGTCGCCCGTTCGTCGCATGGTTATGCGTTCCCCAGGCGCCGAGCTTGTCGGCGAAGTCCAGATGCCCATCGATCTGGATATAACCGAACCGCTTACCGGGCTGGCGCTGTTCGAAAGCGCGAGAGTAGCCGAGGCAGGCCGGGTAGCTGTTATAGTGGTCGCCACCGAGCGCGATCGGTATCGCGTCGCGCAACCGCACTGCCTCGGTCATCAGGGCGATTGATTCAGTCGTGCGTTCAACCGAAGTGGCGTCGATATGGGCATCGCCGCAATCAAGCAACCAGTCGTCTGTTCGCAAGCGCCAGGCCGATGTTGTCTGAGGATCGACCCACGCGTCTTCGTTTTGTATACGCAGTGAGGCGACCCATTCCGACGTCGCCCGGCGCAGCGCCCGCGGTCCCATGCGCGATCCGAGCCGGCTCGATTGGGTCCAGTCGGAGGGCATGCCGACGACACCGAACGAACCGGGGGCGAGCGTCGCCGGATCGCCAGCCGGGCCATCGAACAGGGTCAGGCCCGGAGAACGGAGCAGCGCGGTCGGTTCGGAAAGCGGCGTGTCGGTCATGTCTCAGATGTCTTCCCGTTGCAAGGAGGAAAGCAGGCCGAGCCTGCCGTATATGTAACCGAGCAGGGCGGTCACGATCAGGCGTTGTCCGGTCTTGACGACGCTCAATCCGTTCTTCGTCGGGTTGAGGCCGGTGACGATCAGGCCGGCAACCGGTGCCTGGCCGATCGCGGTGAGGGCTGGTTGCATATCCCTGATCGTCAGTCCGCCGAAACGGGGCGTCTGCGTCATACCGTGCAGCGCAGCGCTGAAAACCGAAATGTCAAAATGCAGGAGCAGCGTGTCTACGCTATTCCCAAGGTTGCGCGCAAGGCCGGTCAGTTTGGCCGCCGGCAGGCGCCTAAATTTCCGCGCTGTCAGGAGACGGCCGCCGGCGTTTTCGAATTCATCGGCGAAGTTTGTATCGGGGTTCTGTGCCGGCGCAACAACGACGGCGTTGCTCGGTCGCAATCGTTTGGACGCGAGCAATTGTCCCAACGGAGCGTCCTCCTTGTCTACCGACGGCAACGTTCCACCGAACTGAAGCAACCCCAGGGAGCCTTCGCATGCCGTGGCGGCGGGTGCGACGATGCTGTCGTCGCCGCCGAGAATGATAGTGGATGCGCCGCACGCGTGAATTTCACCGATTGCAGATTGGATCATTGTATTCGCGGCGGGAGGCAAATGTCCCGCAATGGCAACATCGCCAAGATCGACAAGCCGGTCATGTATCGACGAGGTACTAATCTGCTTGCGCGCGTCGATGTCTACGGGGTGGCTGAATTGGGCATTGACGTGCCACCCGAAATAGACGGACGTTTCACGCAGGGCTCGTGGCCCGAACCGGCAACCGCTCGCCGCGATCGTGTCGCGCTCAAAGGGAATGCCAATGACGGCGAGACTGTCCGCGCGAAGATCGTCGAGTGTGGCGCGTTTGGCCCGCATGAAAGTCAGGTCGCCGGCCATGCGGGGTAGCGGCGCGGTTCGCAGTGCGCTCATCGTGTCGCGGCCCGCAGGATCTCGGCAAGCGCGTAGCCGACCACTGCGATGGCGGCCGATGAGAATTGGCCCGGCAGGTCGAGGTCTGGCAGATGACCCGTCAGGTCGGCGACGCGGACGGGGAGGTCCTGCAACGTTTCGAGCACTGCCAGCAGCCGCTCCGTCGACATGCCGCGACCATCGCTTTGGATGGCCGTTTGAGATATCCGCGTGTTCAACGCATCGGCATCGACGCTCAGAAAAATCGCGTCGCAGCAATCCATCATTTTGTCTCGGCATATTGAAAGAGATGCGCCGTTTACGTCGTGTAGTTCCGTCCGGGGCGCAAATAAGGCGTCCGTCGCCCATTCGTATTCCTCCGCGGACTGCAGCCCCGCGGCACCCAGCAACGCGACATTCGATAAACCGTTGGGAATCTGTGCGGCGATCCGCGTCGTCGCCGTGTCGCGCCTTGGCGTTGCCTCGAAAACATCGGATAGGTCGAGACGCCTCGAGATTCGGATGAGCCCGATGGATTTACCTGGACTGGCGGCGCGCAAACCGGCGAAGAGCGCAGGCGAGACGCTGTAGTCGCCCCCTAGCGCCAGAAAGTTGGCGCCCGTCGCTAGAATTCGCGTGCATTGTTCGGTGAGAATCGCCTCGTTGCCTACAGGATCGAGTGGAAAGACATTCAAATCACCCAGATCAATCATGTCGTCTGTGCGGAGGGAAATACCCTGTCCTGAACTGGCATAGCGCAATTGACGGGCAGCGAGACGACCACCGGGCATGCCGCCCGAATAATGGTCACAATAGACGCCTGCCATTGCAATCGTTCCGGATCGCAAATCGTCAAGGTCGCCGATGGGCGCATCGAAGAAACTGCCGACCGGGCGTATTGGAGCAGCCACATTCATGTCGCAACACGCTCGAACAATCGGGTGCCGAGAAGGGCCAGGAGCGCCTCCGCCGCGGCGAATTCAGTAAGCCCGCGAGGATCGAGCGCCGGCGCGACATTCACGACCGCGATGCCGGCCAATTTTTCGGCCAAAGGGACACCCGACAGAATGGCCATCAGTTGCTCTGGCGTAAGGCCACCGACATTGATGCCGGGCGTACCGGCGGCATGGCCTGCATCCAGAATTTCGAGATCAAGGCAACAGGCGAGCCGTTCGTTCGCCCGAACGTAAGCGGCAATACTATCGATAGCGGCCTCGATGCCGTTCGCGTGGATGTCTTCGGCGGACAAGATGGTACCCCCGGCGTCGCGGCACGCATTCCATAGCGTAGCGGGCTGCAACCCGTTCGCTCCAACAAAGAGAGGCGCTTTTGATGTGCTGGCGGCTGGCATGAGCTTGTTGGACAGGACGAGACAGGCTGGCGGTTGGCCTTCCGTAAATAGCCCGTCCAAAAGCGCCCCCGCGACCCGGCCATCCCCGCCGAGAAGCAGGGGGATCGCCCGGTGCGCCACGATCTCCCCGACCAACGCGGCGACCGTTTGCGATACCGTGGGGGACCACGGATTACACGCCACCAGATCGCCAATGTCGAGGAGGACACTGTCGCCGCGCAGCCGCGTCCTGCGGTCGGTTTCGATGTCGGTAACGGTTTGCGATGGCGAGGATAAATAGGGTTGCAAGACCGCGTGCGATGCTTCGCGCAGCCCGAGAGGCCCCGCCGCCGTCCCGGGCCGTTGCGGAGCAGGAGAGTCGACAGGAACGCCGAGGATCACAATTGCCTTTGGACTGAAGTCGTCCAACGTCCCGAATTCGGCGTTGGCGAAACGAGTCGCTGCTAAATTGCTAGTGCTACTCATGGCAGCTCCGGTTCAAATGCCCTGCCGATCATGGCACAGGCCTTCGGAACCCTATGTCCGAATATTGTTGTCCGCAAGGATGATTGGGCAAAGGGAGTATACCGGCTCGGTCCACGATGCTTGATTGCCGCAAGCACAATCTTGTGCGCATCGAGCGGAGACGTTGGTAAAGGATCCGGGCTCTTACAGACAAAGAAATATTCACGATCGCTGTAAATCGACGATGCCTGGTTCTATACGTGAATCAGATCAGATTAAGTCTGAAGGCAGGCGTGGAGGATGGTTCTCCATGCTCAACACAAACTTCCACCGCCGTGGGCTTTTCGCAATGTTTGCCTGACTTCAACGTAAGAAAGTGTAACGTCCAGCCAGCTTGCGGAGAAAGGTACCTTATGAAAGTAATGGCGCGCCCGGGAGAACTCGAATCCCCAACCTCCTGATCCGTAGTCAGACGCTCTATCCAATTGAGCTACGGGCGCTGATCGTCGCGTGTTGCGACGGCGAGGGAAACTACTCAATGGCGCGCGGCGCTGCAAGTGTCTAATTCGATCATCTTCGACTTGCCGCGCCGGTGTCTGGAAATGCAGCTTGTCGGCTGCATGACCCTCCTTTAATATCGCCATAATAAAACGCGGAATGTCCGCGCATTTCGTAAGTGCAGGCGGTTAACCTAAAGACTTCTGCATTTAACTGGTAGAATTATAGCTTTTTCGGGGCTAAGTATTCGAATGAAATTTCGCGAATATTCGAGCATTCTTCTCGGGGCGGCCTTGCTCGCGGGTTGTAGTGCGGCTGATGAGACCCTTTGGCCGTCTTTATCCGGATCGGACCCCGCGGGGCCGCCGAAACCCGCTGCGGCGACTCCGGCGACCGCTTCGGCGCCGGCGCGTATCAATATTGCGGCACCGAAAGAGCCGACCTTTACCGCGCCGGCACCGGCAGAGTCCGCGCAAGCTACTGCTTCCGCGCAAGCCGTTGGTCAGCCGTCGGGGACGTTCGTTGGACGAAAAGTCGCGCAGATGCGCACCGACCTTGGTAAGCTGCAGCGTTCCGTCGGCGAGCTGAACAAGCGCATGACGCAAATCTCGGCACAGAACATAGGCTCCTCGCAGCGCTACCACGAAGTCGTCGCGGCGATGAACGCCAAGCTGCAAATCGGTACCACGCCGGGCAACCCGGTATTGGTGAAGCAATGGAACGAAGCCCAGCAAAAACTCGAGCAAATCGCTGAAAGTCTCGGCCGCATGGACAAGCTGTCGAATGACTCGGCGGGAGAAGCGGGTTTGGCCGCCTGGCTGCTGGATAGCGTGCGGGCGACATACGCCCTCAGCGGCGCGGTCGATGAGGATCATCGTCAATTGCGCGTGCTCGAGGATGAGGTCAACCGCACCGTTGTTTTGATCGACCGGCTTCTGAACGAATTAAGTGAAGACGTCTCGCGGCAGACGAACTACGTATCGAACGAACGCCGCAATCTCACCACAATGTCGCTCGCGGTGAAGAATGGTGAGCTATATGGCACCAGTTTGGTCAACCGTGCCTTTGCGCAAAGTCAGGCGCTGGCGAGTGCCACCGCCCAATCGACGGGACCGACCGCGGGCGAACGGCCCCTTGTCGTGATTCGTTTCGATCGACCGAACATCCAATATCAACAGGCATTGTATAACGCAGTGAGCCGTGCGTTGGAACGGAAACCCAATGCATCCTTCGACCTTGTGGCGGTTAGCCCAAAACGAGGTAGCCCCGCGCAGGCGGCCTTAAACAGCACGCAGAGCAAGAGAAACGCAGAGAGCGTTTTGCGGACGTTGTCCGGCATGGGACTGCCTGGGAATCGGGTAAAGCTGTCCTCGCGGACGAGCCAGGATGCCGAATCCAACGAAGTTCAAATTTTCGTTCGTTAAGAGGCGTGTAGAGCGTAACAGTGGTGA
>JAJFJC010000004.1 GCA_021774385.1 Alphaproteobacteria bacterium | reverse complement strand
CGCTGTTCCGTCTTCAAACGACGCCCCATGTTTCAGCCATTGCCAGGCCTGCGCGCGGGAAATTTCCGCCGTGGCCGCGTCCTCCATCAGATTATAGATCGGCACGCAACCAAGTCCGCCGAGCCACGCCTCGACATACTGAATGCCGACATTGAGATTGTTTCGCAGGCCTTCCTCGCTGATCGCGCCTTCGGCGACCTTCAGCAAATCGGCTTGCGTGATATGGACGTCCTGTCGGGCACGGGCAATTTGGTTCGCGCCGGGCATTTTCTCATCGAATACCGCTCGGGCCACGGGGACCAGCCCGGGATGCGCCACCCACGTGCCGTCATGACCATCATTGGCTTCGCGTTCCTTATCCGCGTGAACCTTGGCCAAGGCGGCATCGTTGGCGGCGTCATCGCCCTTGATGGGGATTTGCGCCGCCATGCCGCCCATGGCATGGGCACCCCGATGGTGGCAGGTCTTGATCAGCAGTAAACTGTAGGAGCGTAGGAAATGGCTGGTCATTGTGACCTGGCTTCGGTCCGGCAAAACAAACCCGGCCTGGTTCCGAAACTTTTTGATGTAGCTGAAGATGTAGTCCCAGCGTCCGCAATTCAAGCCGGCCATATGGTCGCGCAACTCGTACAGAATTTCGTCCATCTCGAACGCCGCCATGATCGTTTCGATCAGCACGGTCGCTTTGATGGTCCCCTGCGGGATGCCAAGCGTGTCCTGAGCAAACGCGAACACATCGTTCCATAACCGCGCTTCCAAATGGGATTCAAGCTTGGGGAGATAGAAGTAGGGACCCGAGCCGTTGGCGACCGCCTGTTTGACGTTATGAAAAAAGAATATGCCGAAATCGAATAAACTGCCGCTCATCGGCGCGCCATCGACCAGGATATGCGCTTCCGGAAGATGCCATCCGCGCGGCCGCACGATGAGCGTGGCTGTCTGCTCGTTCAATGCGTACACCTTCCCGGACTTTGGATCGGTGAAGTCGATTGACCGGCGTACGGCATCGCGCAAGTTGATTTGACCTTGGATTTGATTGTCCCAAGTCGGCGTATTGGCGTCCTCGAAATCCGCCATGAACACGTTCGCCCCGCAATTCAAAGCATTGATCACCATTTTGCGGTCGACCGGGCCCGTGATCTCAACGCGACGGTCCTGCAAGTCTTCGGGGACCGGCGCAATACGCCAATCCCCATCACGAACGGCTCGCGTTTCGGGAAGAAAATTCGGTAGGAAGCCATCATCGATCTTCGCTTGCATAGCGAGGCGCGCCTGCAATATTTCGAGCCGCTTAGCACCAAACCGCCGTTCCAACGCGACCAAAAATTCTAGCGCTTCGTCGCTTAAGATCGCGTCGTATCCCGCTCGCATCGGGCCGCGAATTTCAAGATTGGCGGCAAGCTCTCGCATCGATTGTTGCATCGTGAATTCTCCTACTTAAATCGCTCGCGCGGGTCGTTCCAGCCCCCCGAAACATAGCCGCTATCGAACAGACAAGACGTAACCTGGAAATGGTGCGGCGCAATATATTTATCGAATAACGCAGAGTCCATGGGTATTATGGACTATTGCATTGCACAATTTAAAATATAAAGAGGTTGCGGGGCGGGCACCACCAGGACGCTAGGAGAGTCCCTACATATCAGAAATTTTAGGTGCCGATTGTTCAATTGCGGTAATACGTTCAATGCCCTGACGCATTTCGGACATGATGAAATCCGCCTTCCGAACAAGGCCACCGCCGTTTCCGAACTGTTCCTGCCAACTGTTCATTTTCACTGAAAGGCCACACAGGACACCACCGACCGTGACATGGTGGCTTTGGATCATGGTTTTTACCTTGGCGAAAGATTCGGCGGTGATATTTTCCCACAGAGCTTCGGAATGGCGATCGAAACTCTCAAATCGCCCCGTTATCGAGGCGGTTACGTCGGATAACTGGTCACTGACAAAATTGAGGCTCTGCATTAACCGGCGATCATTCTTAAGTTGGTGATTTTCCTTAAGCTCGTCAGTCGCCTCTTCGTATAGCATCACTTTCGGAATTAAGTTATCGAGGCAGTTCTTGTAGTACGCCAAGGACATGAATACATCGCCGTAATCTTCAAGAAACTTAGGAACGTCGGAAAGGCTGATCTCCAGCTTGCTCGCCATTAACTTAAGATTTTTTAGGGCATCACCTTTATCGGGCGACGAAAACATGCCGATTAGCTGGCCGACATCTTGGATGTCGGTATTGGTCTCACCGTAAATTTGCTTAATCAACGGCAAAGTGAAGGTTTTCATGTAACCGGTCAGCTCATTGCTTTTCGCTTTCGAGAGCTTCAATTGATCAAAACTTTCGACATCTATGCCCAATTTGCGCAATTGAATCCGCAACGTATAAACATCGTAGCTATGCAACCGGCAAACCACACCGACCAGCGTTTCGTCAGGGTGGATCTCATCGTCCGGCCAATTGAATACCGGCCCGAGACGAGACACCTCGACTTGCCCGCTGCCCGTTTCCAAATCGCGGAAGAGCTCAACAACACTATCGAGACGAACATTCTTAATAAGTTTCGCGCGTTTTAGCCCAGGCGTTTCCAAGGGAATGATTTCAAGTGGAAGGATATGCAACGCATCTTGATCCAATTCTCCGGTTTTGGAGGATTCTTCCGGCATCTGTTCGATGTACGGTGCGCTCGCGCCTGACATGTGAAATTCCTCGGTGTTTCTCTCGGGCAACGCCTAAATAGAGCCCATCGGGCATAATTTAGAGTTCTACTGGTAAGGCGTTAAAGCGCGGTTAAATAATCAGAAACCTGGGATTCTTTGGCCAATTTTGGCGCGTTTTCGCCAATTCACGCCGTTAGTGGACGCCACTAGATCAGATCTAGGGGTTGTTGCAATAGCCCCCGGCGATCCAAAAGTCGTGTGAATCAGAACACCAACTTTTCGAAGTTAGTGCGACATCAAGACCGGAACCGTCATATGTTCAAGCATGTGCCGCGTGACGCCGCCCATGATCATTTCTCGCACTCTGGAATGACCATAAGCGCCCATCACGACCAAGTCGGCGCCGTTATCGGCGACGAAATTGAGAAGAACATCGCCCGCATCCACCTTGTTCGCGACAGATCGCTTGGCAATCGCATTGATCCCATGACGCGCCAGATGTTGCGCAATATCCGCGCCCGGCAAATCGCCAATACCTTCCGGTTCGATCGACAAAATATCCACGGAATCGGAGCCTTCCAAAAGCGGCATCGCGTCGCCAACGGCGCGTGCCGCTTCGCGGCCTGCATTCCACGCCACGACAATGTTGCGACCAATCGGTTTTGCCGCGCCAACATGAGGGAAGACAAGTACGGGCCGTCCAGAACGCATAACCAGATAATCGGCAAAGGCTTCTTCGGCGTTATCCGCACCCGATACGGGTTGTTGCCCGACAATTGTCAGATCGGCGTACCGCGCATGCAGACCAACAATCTCCGAGGGCAGTCCGATGCCTTCGAACCAACCGCTGCGGTCCGACCAGCCGGCGCGACTCGCCGCGCCGTCGAAAATTTCATGCGCGGCCCTGTTGTCGGCTTCTTGTCTCGCTTCCACATCCTCAATTACCTGAGGCGGGATTCTCGCCGCGGCGAATCCAGGAATTTGAACCGCCGACCGAACGCCAATCCCCGTTAAATGGGCATCATGGTCCATAGCCAGCGCGAAGGCCGCCTCGACCCGCGCTTTGGCCTCTTTCGAATTCGTGACATGCACTAGTATGCTCTTCAAAGCCATCGCACACCTCGCTGGTTAATGGAACCCATGGCGGAAATGTATGCGGCAGCGCTCAAGCGAGCATTGATTCAGGTCAACGGCAATCTAGGGTATGAATTTTCGGTGCTAAACCGGCCTATCACCCTTGACGGTAACCCGGTAACCGCTCCGCACCCGAGGGGCATAATCCCAAACCGATCGATGTTGAACGCATCGGTTGTCCCAAAAGGCAACCGAGTTGTTGCGCCAATTAAACCGGCATTGGAACTCCGGCGTCGCAATATGCTGGTACAGGAAATCAAGTAAGGCGCGGCTCTCACCCGCCGCAAGGCCTTCGATCCGGGTCGTAAATCCGGAATTTACATAAATGCCCTTGCGTCCGGTTACGGGATGGGTCCGTACGATCGGATGGGACGCCGCGGGGTAGGCGTTTTCGCCATCCCGCAGTTTTCCTTTCCGGCTAACATAACCCCGGCTATGTACATGCTCGGATTCGTGACGCGCGTTGAGCCTGCCCAAAAATTCCTTCATCGTGTCCGACAGCGCATCGTAGGCTGCGTACATGCTGGCGAACATCGTATCGCCACCGACCTCGGGCACCTCATGAAGATGCAGGATGCTGCCCATGGGGGGTTCTTCGTCGGCGCTGACATCGGTGTGCCAGCCATTCCCCGCCGCGTATTTCGAGTTCTCATCGGTGTGAATGACGAGAATTTCCGGATGTCCTTCCGGTCCCGGCATGGCCGGGTGTATATGCAGTTCGCCGAACAGGCGGCCAAACGCCTTATGTTGATCAAGCGTCAGATCCTGATCTCGAAAGAAAACCACCTGGTGCGTCATCAGTGCATCGTGAATTTCCGCAAAAGCCTGGTTGCCCAGCGGTTCGGCCAGATTGACGCCGGAAATTTCCGCTCCGATAACCGGACTGAGTGGCGCGACTTCGATCGTATCGTAAGACATTCCGGACAGGCTCCTTGCTGTTTTCTAGCGGTTAGGCCGGGCGGTCACCTTGAACCGTGACGCGGTAGCCATGGCGAGTTTGTGGGAAATAATCCCAAACCGACCGATGTTGCGCGCAGCGGTTATCCCAAAAGGCCACCGAATTCTCACGCCACTTAAAACGGCAGTGGAATTCCGGCGTTTCGATGTGTCTGTATAGGAAACCGAGCACCGCATCGCTTTCTCCCTTCGAAAGCCCTTCGATCCGCGTCGTGAAATTGCAA
>JAJFJC010000300.1 GCA_021774385.1 Alphaproteobacteria bacterium | reverse complement strand
ACGGGCCCTCGCGCGGAGGCGCCGGCGACGGACCTCACGCTGTTCTGTGCCAGTGGCATCGCCCGCATGTTGACGGGGCAGGTCGATGATATTGACGAGCCGCCCCTTCAGCCCGTGGGTAACCAATCCGCGTTTATCGGTGGATTGGCGGCTGCCTGCGCCGGTATGCATGCGGCTCTTTCGGGAGAACAGGGCGCATGTGTCGACGTTTCGATACAAGAAGCGCTGGCGACATTGGCGATTACGGAGCTCAGCCGCGCCAGTTTGCATGGTCGCCTCTGGTCACGGAAGCGGGTCGCCGACGGCAATGGTGCCACGGTTACGATCCTGCCCGCCAAGGATGGGTTCGTCGCGATCTCGCCGCGCGAAGATCATCAATGGACTGCTTGGCTTAGCGTTATGGGATCCCCGGATTGGGGTGCGGAACCACGCTTTGCACAAAAACGCGACCGCGTGGAAAACTGGGATGATTTGCATGGCCTGATGTCCGATTGGAGCCGTCAACACGACAAACAATGGATCGCCGATGCGGCGCAAGCCGCCCGCGTGCCGAGTTTCCCGTTGCGTGAACTTTCCGAACAATTCGGTTCCGCACAACTCGACCATCGCGATTTCTATCGCGAATTTAGCTGGCACGGCCAGAAGCTGAGAGTGCCGGGCCCCGCATATGGGGTCTCGCAGAGTGAAGCGAACAATGTCGAAAAGACAATAGCCTCAACAGGCCCCCTTCCATTGTCTGGCGTGCGGGTCCTTGATTTCAGTTGGGTCATCGCCGGACCGACCACGACGCGTTACCTTGCGGCAATGGGTGCGGAGGTAATCAAGGTGGAAGCGCCGGGGCGCGGCGACCCGGGCCGGGCTTCTGAACTGCATACGGTGCTCGGTCAGGCCAAGAAAGCGATCGTTTTGAATTTGAAGGACGAGAAAGCAGCAGATATTGCCCGGGCGCTCGCCAAACAATCGGATATCGTCATCGAGAATTTCGGTACGGGCATTATGGAACGCTTTGGGTTGGGCGCGGCGGATTTACGCCGCGAGAACCCGGAACTTCTGTATATTTCCGCTTCCGGCCTCGGGCGTACCGGACCGGAGGCGCAAGCCGTGGCCTATGGGACATTACTGCAATGCTATGCCGGATTTGCGGGTTTGAACCGACACCCAAGCATCCCCCCCCGCGTCGGCATGGCTTGGCTCGATCCGATGTGCGGTCTCAAACTCGCCTTCGTAGCCGCCGCAGGAATATGGAAGCGCCGGCGAACGGGGCGTGGCGCCCGTATCGACTTTTCGATGATCGAAGCGATGCTTTGGACTATGGCCGAACCAATACTAGATGCGCAGCTCGGTGACACGCCGGAACCACGCGGCAATGCATCTATTCATTTCGCGCCACATGGCGTCTATCCCGCCGCCGGTGAGGATAGCTGGGTCGGTATCGCCGTCACTTCGGACGGGCAGTGGCGGACGCTTTGCAACATCGTACCTACCCTATTGGACTGGAAGCATGCGGATATCACCACCCGCCGCACGAATTTAGTGGAAATAGAACGCGCTCTGTCGGAATGGTCCAGCACACAAGCTGCCGAATCCAGCGCGACCACGTTAACCGAAGCCGGAATTCCAGCGGCGGCGGTAGCGTCGATGCTTGATCTTGTCAAATGTGAACATCTTCTCGATCGAGACTTTTGGGACGTCAGTGCGACGGGCACCTTGCCGAGTTTGCCATGGCAGGCAAGTTTTGGCCGGCAGACCGGGCTCGCTCCGGAATTAGGTGCGGATACCGATGCCGTTCTTCGCGACATATTGAACATGACACCGGAGGAAGTCGCTTCGCTCCGCGCCGCGGGGGCGCTCGGCTAATCAGCGATCAGAACTCACCGCTTCGATATATTTCGTCGAGGCGTTCGAAATCTTCCTCCTGAATATCTGGGAACACTTCGCCGCGCTTGCGCAGCGCGCCGGTGAAATTTGGTGGCCGTTTTTCATTAAACGCAGCGCGGCCTTCCTCGCCATCGGCTGTGGTCTGAATCAACAGCGTGTTGATTAGATTCTGCACGTGCCAGGCCTGATCGGTTGGTAGGTCGCCGAACCGGACCACGAACTCCTTCATCATGCGTACCGCAACCGGTGGCATGGTGACGATATGCCGTGCCATTTGCTCCGCCCTTTCCAGCAGTTGATCATGCGGTACGACTTCGTTGATAAGGCCGATGCGTAGGGCTTCGGCGGCGTCGAAGGGCTCGTCCGTGAGCAAGATTTTCATCGCGTCTATATAACGGAGCTGTTTTGTGAGCAGGCTCGCCCCCGGACCATGGCCGAGCCAGCCCTGGCTGAGCAGCGCGAATTTGAACCGGGCGTGTTCCGCGCTGGCGATACGGATGTCAGTCGAGGCGAGCAGGATATAAAGCCCCGCGCCGGCGGCCCATCCGTTGACCGCCGCGATGACCGGTTTCCAGACGCGCGGATAGTGGTCGCCCATGCGACCGTCGACACCGGTCTTCGTGCCATGCACGGTGCCGGCGAGTGGCCAGAATATACGCTGCGTCTTGAGCATTTCGCGTTCTTCTTCGGTCATCTCCGGTCGCGGTGACAGATTGTGACCGCCGCAAAAATGGCGATCACCCTTACCGGTCAGGATCGCGCAACGGATATCGCGGTCTTCCCAAAGTTCGATCCAGGCTTCGGAAATCGCGTCGGATGTCGCCTTGTCGAGGATATTCGCCTTTTCGGGATTGTTGAGCGTGATATAGGCGACACCGTCGCGTTTCTCGAAATCGATCGCCATGACCGGAACCTCCATTCATTAATGCTGTTGTTCCAATGGTAGTTCCTTATTCCCGCGCGCGCGAATTTTCGCCCCGATAGGCTGGCCAATCGTGTTTTTAACCCGGTAAGTTCGAGGAAAGCCGTGCCAAGGCACAGGCAAACTGTACATAATCTGGAAATACGTCCATGACCATTAAAGTCTATCTTGCCGGCCCGGATGTCTTTCTGCGCGATGCATTGGAGGTGGGTAAACGAAAATGCGCGCTTTGCCGGGACTACGGTGTTGAGGGTTTATTTCCGCTCGACGAAAACAGCCAAGGGAATGAAAAAGGGGTCGACATATTCGAAGCCAATGTGTCTTTCATCCGGCGGGCGGATGCCGGCCTTTTCAATCTTTCGCCATTTCGCGGTGTAAGCGCCGATGCGGGGACCGTGTTCGAACTTGGCTATATGTACGCCCAAGGCAAGCCAGTATACGGCTATTCGAATGAAACGGCA
Source organism: Alphaproteobacteria bacterium (assembly GCA_021774385.1). Classification (GTDB taxonomy): domain Bacteria; phylum Pseudomonadota; class Alphaproteobacteria; order UBA8366. The sequence goes on along the minus strand of JAJFJC010000300.1, from coordinate 3,461 downwards.
CGGTATGAAGAGCGTATTCGCGCCTTATTGGGGTCTTCGAATGAGACGCACAGCCGAGATTTAGACGAGCACGGTCATATGATCGAACAGTTTGGACTTTCCGACAATCTCATGATCGATCATGCAATTCGTCAAGCGGGGTCAGACATCTGCACGATCACGGAAACGACGGAGCCACGGCTTGCGGCATTTACCGCATTCGAAGCGTCCCTGAAGAATCTGTGCGACGAAATTCGGGTCTAAGCTGCCTTATCCCACCCGGCAGCTCGCGCCGCCATCGACGGGAAGCGTGACGCCGGTAACGAAACCTGCTTCGTCGGAAGCCAGGAACAGGGCCGCATGAGCGACGTCCCAACCGGTCCCCATTTTCCCTTTCAGCGGCACCTTGGCGTCGCGCTCGGCGGCGATTTCCTCGCGCGGCCGGTCGAATGCAGCGGCGCGGCGGTCGACCGCCATTGGCGTGTCCATCAGGCCCGGCAGGATGACGTTGGCGCGAATGCCGTATTTCGCGTTTTGGATGGCGAGTTGCTCGGTGAGTGAGATCATCGCGGATTTCGTCGCCTTGTAGGTCACCCAGGGATAGCTCGACCAGGCCGCCATCGAGGAGATGTTGACGATGGCGCCGCTCTCCTGCTTGCGCATTACCGGCAGGGTATATTTGCAGGCAAAGACAAGACTGCGCAGATTGACCGCGACGATTTTGTCGAACGCTTCGCCGGTAATTTCGGTGAACGGCGCATCGCCGCCTTCGACGCTAATGCCGACATTGTTGTGCAGCACGTCGATACGGCCCCATCGCTCGACGCAGGCATCGACCATCGCCTGCATGTCGGATTCCACGGTGACGTCGGCGGCATGGGCTGCCGCGTCCCCGCCTTCCTTGCGGATGAGTTCGGCTGTTTCCTCGGCCGATTCCAAATGCCGGTCGACGCACAACACCTTGGCCCCTTCGCGCGCGAACAGCATGGCCGTCGCGCGGCCATTGCCGATGGCGGGTGTCGGGCCGGGGCTCTGGCCGGCACCGACAACGATGGCGGTTTTACCCTGTAAACGATTTCCCATGATGAATTCCTCTGTTATTCGGGTAGCGGAAAGGCGTCGAGCTCCGGCTGATATTCCGGCTCGACATCGATTTCGAGCGCGCCCAGCAGCCTGACGACGCCGTTGTAGAAGGCAATGACCGTGACAAGGTCGACGATATGCGCTTCGCTCAAATGAGCGCTGAGTACGCCGTAGGTCTCATCGGTGAAGTTGAGATCGTCCGTCATTTCACGCGCGCCGCGCAACACCGCGCGATCAAGATCCGGAAGGCCGCTATCGCCGCCGGCGGACTCGGCCTCAAGGGCTCTCACATCGTCATCGGTGACACCGAAATCGCGTCCGATCTTGAGGTGATGACTATACTCGTACGGGCTTTTAGATAGATAACCGACCTGCAGGATGGCCAATTCTCGCAGCCGTGGATCCAACCCGCTACCGAAGCGAATATAGTTTCCAAGGCCGCTGAAGCGCCGCGCCGCCTGGGGGCTGTAGGCGATGATGCGGTTGAGGTTTATCGGCCGTTTCAGAAGACCGCGATCCGTTTCCGCCAGATCTTTCTCGTCCAAGTAGGGAAGCCGTGCCATTAGGCCGACTCCGTCGGGCGGCCCAGAATGGCATATTGCGGATCGTTATATCCTGGCGTCGAAGGATGGCCGGAAACCACCATGCTATCGATTAAGGCCTCGTCCTCCGCGGTAAAGGTTTTCTTTGTCGCGGCGATATACGCTTTCCATTGCGCCAGCGTGCGTGGTCCCGCCAATGCGCTGGTCACGATCTGGTTGTTCAGCACCCATTGGAAGGCGAAGGCGGCGGCGCTCATGCCGCGCGATTCAGCATGCTTACGGATTCGCTGCGCCATGCGCAGGGATTCGGGGCGAAATTCCGTTTCCATGATGCGCCGGTCGTCGCGCCCCGCGCGCGTGCCTTTTCCGGGTGCGGCTTTTGGGTCGTACTTGCCGGTCAGCACGCCACGGGCCAGCGGCGAGTAAGGGACAACGCCAATGCCGTGATGCGCGCAGGCCGGTAATATCTCGGTTTCCGGCATGCGGTTCATCGCGTTGTAATAGGGCTGGCTCGCCGCCGGGCGCGGCACGCCCAGTTTGTCGGCGACGTGCACCGCTTCGGCGTGGCGCCAGCCGCGATAGTTCGACAGGCCCCAATAGCGTACCTTCCCGGCGCGGATCATATCGCCAATAGCGCCGATGGTTTCCTCGAGCGGTTTTTCTTCCTCATCCTTATGCAGATAATAGAGGTCGATATAGTCGGTGCCGAGCCGCTTCAGACTGTCGTCGAGAAACTTCATCAAGGCCTTGCGGCTAATGCCTCGGTCGTAGGTACTGGGTCCGACATTCGCGGCGCCCTTGGTCGCCAGCACCCATTCGTCGCGGTCGCGGGCAATCAGCTTACCGACCATCGTTTCCGAGGCGCCTTTGTTGTAGCCATTAGCGGTATCGATGAAATTGACGCCGGAATCACGCGCGGCATTGACGATCGCGGCGGCGCCTTTTTGGTTGGTCGGGCCACCGAACATCATGGTGCCGAGACAGACCCGCGAGACCCGAAGCCCGCTGTGGCCGAGATTGCGGTATTGCATGTTAAATCCTTGCTTTCGATTAACCGGTCAGCGGCTTGCGGCCGAGCGGCGGGTAGTTGGGATGAATATAACCATGCGTCGACGAATGGCCCGGCGCGACGAGCCGGTCGAGAAACGCTTCGTCCTCGGCGGTGAAGTCGTGGTCGAGTGCGTTGAGATAGCCTTGCCAATGCGCCACGGTGCGGGGACCGGCGATAATACTGGTAATCATACGGTTGTTGAGTAGCCACAAAAGAGCAAACGCGGACGTTGTCATACCGCGCGCTTCCGCGTGCAATTTGATTTTCTGAGCGATTTCCAGCGATTCCGGCCGGTAGTCGTTGTCGAGCATGCGCTTGTTGCCGCGTGCCGCGCGCGAGCCCTTCGGGGGTGGCTGGTCCGGCATGTATTTTCCAGTCAGAACACCCCGGGACAGTGGCGCATAGGGGGCGACACCATAACCGTAGAATTCGGCGGCGGGCAGGTGATCGTACTCGATCATCCTGTTGAGGGCGTTGTAATAGGGCTGATTGATAACCGGCCGTGGGACCCCCAACGAGTCGGCAACCCGCATGATCTCGCCGATCATCCAGCCGGGGAAATTGGAAAAACCCCAGTAACGCGACTTGCCGGCGCGGATGACATCGCCGACGGTCGCAATGGTTTCCTCCAGAGGGACGCTGTAGTCGACGCAGTGCAGATACCAGATGTCGAGATAGTCGGTTTGCAACCGGTCGAGACTGGCGTCGATCGCGCGCATCATCCATTTTCTCGACAAGCCTTCGTGATGTTCCAGCGGTCCGCCACGGTGGCCAACCTTCGACGCCAGTACCCATTGGTCCCGGTC
>JAJFJC010000299.1 GCA_021774385.1 Alphaproteobacteria bacterium | reverse complement strand
CGAATAGCAAAACCTGCGCCTTAAGCGGAGGGCGTGATGTCAGGCCCCTCTCCGTCCTATCGGCACCGCACGGCACTGAAATGCTTTGCCATTAGACATTTCCAATGGTCTAGTCGCAGCACTTCCCCGCCCTTTCATCTTTTCAAAAAATTTGTCGAAGGTATCGATGGCGCAATCAAACAGGGTGAGGTGGTTTATCCTGACGCTGCTGTTTTTTGCGCGCATCGGATTGGGGTTCCAGTTTCAAACATTAGGGTCTGTCGCGGATGAACTGACCGCTCGGCTGGGCCTCAACTACACCGAGATCGGCACCCTGATCGGTCTATTCATGGTGCCGGGCATGATCTTGGCCTTACCCGCCGGGTTTGCCGGCCGTTTCATGTCGGACCGTTTTTTCATTGGCCTCGGCCTCATCGCGCTGGCCGCCGGCGGTGGTTTGGCGGCCCTTGCGGACAGTTTCCATCTTTTGGCGGCCGGCCGCCTGATTTGCGGCGTTGGCTTTGTCATCTCGAATATTTTCTTCGCCAAGGTCATCGCGGATTGGTTTTCCGGCAAGGAACTGGCAACCGCGATGAGCGTATTGGTCATGTCCTGGCCCTTCGGCATCGCAATGGGACAAATCGGCCATGGCTGGCTGGCGATCAATTACGATTGGCGTTGGGCCTTCGTCGCGGCGTCGCTCTACTGCATCGCCGGTGCCTTGCTGGTGATGTTTTTCTGCCGCGAAGCATCGGAAACCGCTAAAGCCAGCGGCGGATTTAAGTTCAATTTAAACCGCAACGAGGTATTTCTGATCGTGATCGCCGCCGCGGTTTGGTCCTTCTTCAATGCCGGTTACGTTGTATATTTAAGTTTTGCCCCAACGGCGCTTGTCGCGGGTGGCTATGAAACCGTACCCGCACTTGGCATCGTTAGTGTCGCCAGTTGGGTAATGATTTTCTCCGGCATCGTTTGCGGTCAAATCGCGGACCGCAGCGGCCGGCATGACGCGGTGCTTTATGTTTGCATGGCGGCGGCGATACTGGCCTTGGCGATGCTATTCGTGTCCTCACTCGCTATTCCTTCAAGTCTCTTGTTCGGCCTGATGGGCGTCGCGCCGGCTGGCGTGATCATGGCCCTGACCGCGAGCGCCATGAAACCGGAAAACCGGGCCCTCGGCATGGGGCTGTTCTTTTCCATCTATTTCCTGATCCAGGCGCCGGCGCCGGCGATCGCCGGTTGGCTTTACGACCTGACCGCCGATGCCTTTTGGCCAATTCTGTTCGCGGCCGCCTTATTCCTCATCACCGCGGTCGCAAACGTGGCGTACCGGATTGCACAGAAGCGCCTACCCTTGTGAAATTTAGTCGGTAGAGTCGACGCGCGGTGTCGTATGACGGCGGTACTCCGCTATAGTAATAATGTGGCAAAAACTACGCACCCGACAGATGAAGGTTTTTAACTATGAAGAATGATCGCTTTGGTCTCCGCTGGGGTTTGGCGGGCGGCACGACGCTGGCATCCCTCGACGAAGCACGCGTCGGGGCCCGGTTCGCCGAGGATAACGGCTTCGACAGTTTCTGGATATCGCACGCCATGGGCGTCGATCCCATTTTGACCTTGGCCTGTATCGGCGGCGAATTCCCCGGGATCGGCGAAATGGGCACCTCAGTCGTGCCCCTTTATGGCCGTCATCCGATCGGCCTCGCCCAGCTGACGATGACCGCGCAGAACGCCTTGGGCGGCCGCTTCACGCTCGGCATCGGCGCGGCCTCGCGGCGCCATACCGAGGAAGTGCTCGGCCTGTCGTGGGACAAGCCCTACTCCTTCACGCGGGAATTCGTCGATGCCCTGGAACCGCTGTTGGCGGGCGAACAGGCCGATACCGACGGCGAACAGATTTCCGCCCACACGAAGCTTGGGATCGACGCGCAACCGACGCCGATATTGCTGGCAGCGCTCGGTCCTCGAATGTTGCGGTTCGCCGGCGCCAGGCTGCAAGGCACCTCGCTTGGCCAGTGCGGACCGCAAACCATATCGTCTTATATCCTGCCGAACCTCAAAGCCGGCGCGGAGAAAGCCGGCCGCAGCGGCGACCCAAGGGTCATGGCGCTGGTGCGGATCAACGTCACCGACGATGTCGCGGGAGCAAAGGCAATGGCGCGGGAAATTGCCGCGCATTACCAATCGAACCCGTCCTACGCCAATGCCACCAAGCATGAAGGTCTCGACGATCCCTCCGATTTGCATTTGATCGGCAGCTGGCAATACGTCCTGGATGGCCTGGCGGCATACGCCACGGCCGGCGCGACGGATCTGCGCATACAAGTCGCGACGCATGACGAGGAATCCCGCGAGACGACATACGGCCTACTGGCGGATTATATGTCCTGAATGCTTCGTGACCGTGCCATCGTCGCAACGCGTGCTTGCGAACCGAGTAATTGACGTTCGTAGTATGCCAAGACTGGCACAGCGAAAGGATTGCCTTCTCCTCGGTAGGACCGCTATCAATGCAGCAGGCAAATCCTAGAAGAACCACGGTTGACGGCATGACTTGTGACCAAACTCAAGGCTAATGCATCGTGTGGCTTCTCATCACGTGCACGCTGGTCACGACGCTCTACGCCACTACCATCACCATCGCCAATGTATCCCTGCCACAAATTCAGGGCGCGCTGTCGGCCAGCCCTGACCAGATTGCCTGGGTCGTAACGTCTAATCTGATCGCCACGGCCGTGACCATTCCCTTGGCCGGCTGGGTCTCGGATCGCTTTGGACGCCGCCGCTCGATGATTTGGGGTATCGCGGGCTTTGGTGTCGCCACGCTGATGTGCGGGCTCTCCACCTCGCTCGGCGAGCTCGTCTTTTGGCGCGTGCTGCAGTCGGGTTTCGGCTCACCGCTCACGCCGATCGCGCAATCGGTCGTCATCGACAAATTCACCGGTGAGAAGCGCGGCCCGGCGACCGCGATCTACAGCCTGGGCGTGGGCATCGCGCCGACGCTTGGACCGTTGCTCGGCGGCTATGTGAGCGAGGAAATTTCCTGGCGGTGGGTCTTTTTTATTCTGTTGCCCGTGGCGTTTGTCGCGTTGGTCGGCGTCCTGGCGTTCATCCAGCCGGACCCACCGCGTGAGAAGCGCGCAAAACTCGATTGGACCGGCTTCCTGAGCCTTTCGATCGCCGTCGCCTGCGTGCAACTCATGCTTGACCGCGGCGAGCGCGAGGAATGGTTTGATTCGATCGAGATCATCCTCGAATTCGCTCTCGCGGCCCTGTGTGGCTGGATCTTCCTGGTGCATAGCCTGACGAGCGACCACCCGTTCCTCGATCCGCGTTTGCTACTGGAGCGGAATTTTGCCCTGGGAATCGGTATCGCGGGTATTTTCGGCATGCTGTTCGTCACCCCCATGGTGATGATGCCAGCCATGCTGCAACAGCTCCGCGACGTGCCGGAATTCACCGTCGGGCTTCTGATCGCGATGCGCGGCATCGGAACGGCGGTTTCGCAGGTCGTCATGATCTTTTTCGCCCACCGCTGGAACCCAAGGCTGTTGTTTATGATCGGCTTCGCCGCGCACACTTATGCAGGCCTGACCATGGCGAATTTCGATATGAACGTGTCGCTGGCCGAAGTTTCCTGGGCCATGGCGATCCAGGGATTTGGCGTCGGATGGATATGGGTCCCCATGACGTTGGTGACCTTTTCGAATTTCGACCCGCGCCGCTCCGCGGAAGGCATGGCGCTATTCCATTTCGTCCGCAGCATCGGCTCGAGCTACTACATATCGCTAAGCTTCGTGGTGGTCTTTCATACCCAGAAGATGAACTACAGCGACCTGGTGCAGTGGATTAATCCGTTTAATGATCGCCTCAACATCGGGGCGGCGGTGGGCGGCTGGAGTACCGAGAGCACGACCGGCCTGGCCGGCCTCGCGGGCGAAGTGACGCGCCAGGCAACGACCATTGGCTATATAAATTCCTTTAATCTATTCCTGTGGATATCGTTGCTCGTCTACCCCCTCATCGCGCTCATCGTCTGGCCGCCGAAAGGCTTCCGACCGCGAAACCGGCGCTGAACACGGTGGAACAGGTTACGCCATCGCCTCCGCCAGCAGCTCAAACGAGCGCACCCGCGCCTGATGATCCCAGATCGCCGCCGCGACCATCAACTCATCGGCCCCGGTGGCCTCGATCAGCGGTGCCAACTCAGACTTGATCGTCTCTTTCGAGCCATAGTAGGAGCAGGCGAGCATCGACGATGACTGTGCCTTCTCCATCGGCGACCAGTAATCCTCAATGTCGTCAACCGGCGGCGGCAGCTGGCCCCGGGTGCCGCGCACCATGCGGGTGAAATTCTGTTGCGGCGAGGTGAACAATCGCTTCGCCTCATCCACGGTATCGGCGACGATGGCGTTGCAGCCGACCATCACATAGGGCTTGTCCAGTTGCGCCGACGGCTCGAACCGTTCGCGGTAGACCGAGATCGCCTGCATCAGCGCCTGCGGCGCGAAGTGCGAGGCGAAGGCATACGGCAGGCCGAGCATCGCGGCGAGTTGAGCACCAAACAGGCTGGAGCCCAAAATCCACAGCGGCACGTTGGTATCCTCCCCCGGAATGGCGTGGATCGTCTGATTTTTACGCGGCGGCCCCAGCAGAGCCTGCAATTCGACCACGTCCTGCGGAAAATATTCCGACGATTCCGGACCGCGCCGCAGCGCCTGCAGCGTCCGCTGGTCGGTGCCCGGCGCCCTGCCCAATCCCAGATCGATGCGGTCGGGAAACAGCGTCGCCAAGGTGCCGAATTGCTCGGCGATCACCATCGGCGAGTGGTTCGGCAGCATGATGCCACCGGCGCCGACGCGGATCGTCTTGGTACCGCCGGCGACATGGCAGATGCACACGGATGTCGCGGCGCTGGCGATGCCGGCCAGATTGTGATGTTCGGCAAGCCAAAAGCGCGTGAAGCCGGCGGCCTCGGCATGCTGTGCCAGGTCGAGCGCGTTGCGCAACGCGTCGGCGGGGTTGAAGCCTTCGCCGATATAGGCGAGGTCGAGTACGGAGAGTTGAACCATGGCGCTATTCTAACGCATGCGGGCGTTCAGGACAGCACTCAAAGATATCATCAGGCAGCGCGTTAAGCGTGCGCCCCTTCCCGCTCCGCTGGTATCTCGATACGTGCAATAGCGGGGCGCTCCTAGCCTGCCGCGACCTTCAACTCATATTGACTATGAAGGTTCATCCAAAAATCCGGCCTGGTACCAAATGCATCTCCCAGACGAATGGCCGTATCAGCGGTTACGGCACGGATTCCATTGACCAGCCCCGTGATCCGGTTCGCGGGCACACCGATGCGACTGGCCAGTCTGTTGCCGCCGAGGCGGTAAGGAATCAAAAATTCCTCGTAAAGGATTTCGCCCGGGAGAATCGGGGTATGCCCCCCTCTTCCGCGCCATCAATCTTCTCTGTGATAGTCGGTTATCTCAACTTGGCAGGCGTCACCGTTTCGCCATACGAAACACACTCGGTATTGGCCGCAATCCGTCAAACGGCTATTTCCAATTGGAAAGTTCTGATTTGTCAGAAAACACTTTGTCGACACTTCCAACAAGCAATTCCATTCCGGAGATTTTCGACGCCTATTCGAAATTTTAACGATATAGTGCGACGATGCACTACATTGCCTTAATCCTCTCAAATCGGCTTTCGGCCTACAAGCAATGGGTGCGCAAAACGAAGCGTCGCCCCTTCGCTGTTCTCCTTGGGATATTGGCAGGCATCTTGGCCATCAGCCCCGGCCTTCCTTTAGTTGTGTCATTGGAAATCGAGGGTGATTTTAAGGTTATAATTGGCGTTATTTACTTTCTCCTGATATTCGCTTCGCTGCCATTTCTAATTTTGGCGTGGGTGGCGTGGCGAGACGCCGGTGACAAATGGCTTGAAACCCTATCCAGGTTAAAATAGCCCGCATCAAAGCAACATCGAGTTAGCAGGGATCAGATGAACGGCGGCACCGGCAAAGAGCCCAAGATTACGATTTCGGGCGTCATGAAAAGCTACGGCGACAAGCATGTGCTGAAGGGAATAGACCTTGAGGTTTATCCCGGTGAAACCGTTGTGATCATCGGCCCCTCCGCCTGCGGCAAAACCGTCTTGCTCAAATCCATAATCGGACTGGTCAAACCCGATAGCGGCACGATTCTGATCGATGGCGAAGACACCGCCGAGTTTTCCAGCCGGCACCGTGACAGCGTCATGGCGAATATCGGTATGCTGTTCCAGCAATCGGCGCTGTTCGACAGCATGACGGTTTGGGAGAATATCGGGTTTCGGTTGAGCCAGACCAACGATATCAAACGGGGCGAGGTTCGCCGGATTGCTATCGAAAAGCTGCGCAATGTCGGCCTTACCGCGGACGTCGCCGACCTTTACCCCAACGAATTGTCAGGCGGCATGAAGAAGCGGGTGGGTCTCGCGCGGGCAATCGCGGACGAACCGAAAATTCTGCTGCTCGACGAACCGACGGCGGGGCTCGACCCGATCATGACGAACAATATCAACCAACTTATTAAGCGCAACGCGGAAACCATTGGCGCCACGACGGTTTCGGTAACCAGCGACATGGACGGCGCGAAGACAATCGCCGACCGCATCGCCATGATCTATGACGGCAAAGTCATCTGGTGCGGACCGGTCAGTGAAATCGAAAATTCCGGCAACGAATATTTTGATCAATTCATACATCAGCGCGGTACCGGGCCCATCCAGATGCGATTGAAGCGACGATAAATCGTTAGTCGTTGCCTGTGTTATGTGAAACGCTGATGCGTTGGCCGCCTCGGACTTTCTCGCCCGTCGGGAGCGGACTTCACAATTCAAGACCTGATCACGCTTCTGTCGCGTGGACCGAGCGTCCGCGACCATTGTTGTCTCGACGGTGCTTTCGGTCGCGACCGTTACCGAAGCGACCGTTAAGGCGGCGCTGTCCGCGGGCCCGGAAACGGTGGCGGCCTGGCGCCGCATCGGGAATGCGGGGTGACCCATCCCGGAAGTAACGCCTCATCGATGAGTTGTTTTCCAGTGATCAAAGCCGGCCATGAAGGACGGTACGAAAATTAGAGGGCGCGCGAAAAACTAAGTCCCAGTGGCGCCTACCCATTTATGGCCAGCTATTTCGGTAGCATTGAATAAGCCCGCCAATAAGAAGGGCGAGGTTATTCAAGACCCTCGAACAATCGAATGTCCCTGTTGGCGCCCCCATCCAAGGCCCGGAGGGCTTCCTGGTATGCGTCGCTTTCGTATGCCGCGACCGCCGCCTCGAAGCTCTCGAACTCGATAAGGATCGTCGGCTCCGCGACACCATTTTCCTTCGCCACGATCTGGCCACCACCCGCGAGGAACTTACCGCCGGCGGCTTCTATGGCCGGCTTCGCGAACACTCTGTAGGCCGCTGCCTTTTCTGGATCGGCGGGGCTTCGGTGGGCACTGATCATGTAACCTTTTGGCACGGTCTTTCTCCAGAATGTTGTTGAAACCGGTTATACGCGTAATTGTACCCAAGCATACAAACGCTTCTCCTATGCGTTAACCCCAGCCTGACCAACCGCGCCTCAACACAACACCTCGAACGCATAGACCTGCGCCATGATCGCTTTATCGTCGAACGGCGTCGAGTCGTAGCGGCCCGAGGTGCCGGCACGGCGCCATTTGCTGGCGTCCTCCAACTGCTTGGCCTTGGCCTCGATCTGTTCGCCGAGATAGATGCGAGCGACGGAGAACACAATGTGGCCGCCCGGCTGCACGACGCGGACCAATTCGTCTAGGCTGCTGAGCGGCGCATGGCCTTCGGTATAGACGCCCGAGGCGGTTGCGCCCGCGTAGCTGCTATCTTCATAGTCAAGCCGCTCGCCAAGCACGCCGAACTTGAGGTTCCGGTATAAGTTTTTCTCGGCGGCAAGGGCCAGCATGCCGGCTGATGCATCGAAACCATCGATTTTGCGATAGCCCAGCGCGGGCAGGATTTCGCCCAGGATGCCAGTGCCGGCACCGGCGTCGAGCACCGGCGCCTCGCCGGCCGGTTGGTAGCGGGTGAACATGGCCGCGGTCATGATCGGATGGGTATAGCCGACGCCTCTCATGTGCGCTTCGTATTCCTTCGACCAGTTATCGTAAACGACGGAGGTGACTTTTGAATCGCCGGACGAGTAAGCGTCATGGAGGGAACGGACTTTTTCGTCCTGATCGGAGTTTGTCATGAGGTCTTTCCGTTAGTGAGAAGGTTAAGCCGATGCTTTGGAGAAAAAGTACGGGTCTGAGTGAAAGGTACTAGGTGATCGATACCGCGAAAACCATCGTCCCCAGAAAAGCATCGACCTTCGCCGATTACAAGTTCGGCTAGGCTGCCCAATTAGGCTCCGTCGTAATGCCTTCGAGTCGATAGGCTTCCGCGAGCGGTCGGGGCTCGATCCACTCTTCCAACGGGAAGTTCCGATCGATAAATCGATGCTCATGGAGAAACGACTTAACAACCTCGAGCGCTTCAACCAAATCCTCGTCGAGCCGGGGCAGAAACTTATCGCGATAATTCGGCTCTAGGTATGTTTCGATTTCGTTGGCGTCGATGCTGCACTCCCGCGCGATCAAGTCGCGCGCCTCGGCTGGGTTGGCTTGCACCCAGTTCGCCGCGCGAATGGCGGTCCGAGCGTAGCAAACGACCGCATCAAAATGCGCGTCAACGAGATGGCGGGAGGTGGTCAGCAGGCGCGGCGTCGAGTTGTTGATGCGGTCGGCAATACTTGGCGCGGTTCTCACGTCATAAAGCAGGCGGATGCGGCCTTCCGACTCACGCTGAAGCAGCCCCGCTTCCGGTCCCTTGCCGAAAATCGCGTCGACCTCACCGGAGAGAAGAGCC
>JAJFJC010000298.1 GCA_021774385.1 Alphaproteobacteria bacterium | reverse complement strand
TCTCCCTACCCAAAATTTATGACATTTATGCGATTCATATTCAGTTTGAATGAATTCTGGATACCGGACCAACGCAATTTCTCGTGATGCCACATCGCAGTCCAGGGATTATTCTTTCGCGACGGAGGAATTAGTTCAATTGGCCGCGCAATTGTTGCAGCAAGGAAACCGCTTCGTGTCGTGCCTGCGGCCGCGTTTCCATCTCCATGAAACGCTCGATCGACTCGATTGCCGCTTGCAGTCGTCCGGCTTGTGCATTCAGCAAACCTGCTTCCCACCATAGTACAGCCTGCTCCGGGGCAATCATAAGCATGCGCGCGATGACCGCTTCGGCGCCCGTGGTATCCCTTTGTTGGATCAATCTCAGTTTAATATTGTTTTGCAGGCGGAGAAGAATGTCACGGTCGGACACCTCGGCGTAGTGTTCGGGCCTCAATTCGGCGTCATTCCCCGACATTGTTTTTAGTAGATCGCGTAAATCCTGCGGCGCACGGGTGATTCCCCCATGAAACGGGTCAAGGACCAAACGGTCGGCACCATCGCCGAGGCGGAGGAGAAAATGGCCAGGGAAGGAAAGTCCTGAAATCGTCCAGCCCTGCGCCCGCGCGGCGTGCATATATAAGATGCCAAGCGCGACCGGCAGACCCTTTTTGCGGTCGATGACACGGATGAGATTGGCGTTCTGAAGATCGTCGTAATTTAACTGATCGCCCGCGTAGCAATGCTTGTCGATCAAAACATTATTGAGCGCGGCTAACATGTCATCTGGACCAACACTTCCGTTGACGAGTTTCCGCACATCGTTGCTTAACTCATCCAGGTGGTTGCGATATCGATCCAACGGTACTTGTGGTCGATCGAATGACGCAAAAGCCAACGCCGCATCGCCGAGGTCAAATGGTTCGCCCGGCGTGGCGCCGATTTGGCGCAAAATTTGCTGGTTTTCTTCATTAGCCGGCATCGTTTGCTCGTCTAGCCGCGCAACTTAATTCTTTAACCGGACGTGGCTTATCACGCGGCGGACATACTCAATGCCGCGTGCATGATTGCGCACTAGGGCGAGTTCCTCGTTATTCTGCGCGATTCCCATGAGATAAACCGTGCCGTTGACGGTATCGATTGCGTAGTTGATAGCTTTTATTTTGCTGTCGAAGGTTATTTTAAGGCGGAGTTGCGCGGATACCCATTTGTCCCGCGCCAGGTCCAGAATACCGCTGTCGTCGCTGACGGAAATTTCATTGATCACCGAACTTACGCCTTCGGTGTTCCAGGCATGCCGTACGGCGGCGACGCGATCATTTGGTTTGGGTACGGTTCCCGTCAGCAAAACGCGGCCTTCATGAACCTTGACCGCGATGAGTTTGAACGCGACGTCATTTTTCAGGTACGCGCTGGTAATTTTGCCATGAATAACCGTGTCGTCGACGGCGCCGCCGAACCCGCGTTCTTGCATTGCCGCGGTGCCAGCGGTCGCGCCGGCGCCGATGGCAACGCCAACGCATCCCGAAAGGGCCAAGGAGAGCAATATTAAAATGGCGGCTGGCGCGTGCCCTCGCCATGATGTTTCACGTCGTTCGCAACGACTATTTTGTTTTCCCATGTTCCCTATCTAACTAGTCAGCCTCCGGTCGCCAAGCGTCAATTACGTGAACGGGCTTTCGCCAAGGTGAAACGGCCATGACATCAAAGCGAATAGACAATGATGCAAGTTCGGGCCTTCCGGCAATCAACCATTGCGAGGCGCGTTCCAACCGCCTTCTCTGACGAGGTGAGATTGCCTCAAGGGCTTTAACCTGATTTGACCTTGCCTTTACCTCAATGATGGCGAGTATCGCGCGGCGACGGGCAACGATATCAATTTCACCGACCGGAGTGCGCAATCGTTGCGCGACGATTCGATACCCAAGGAAACGAAGCCAGAGCAAACAGATTCTTTCCCCGGAAAGTCCGCGCCGCCAAGCCGCCTGTCGTTTTTTCGAAGCCACAGCCACTCATTCCTCGCCGTCCAGTTCAAGGGCGCGGGTATAAATTTCGCGGCGCGGCTTACCCGTTGCGGTGCTAACGGTTTCCGCTGCGTCTCTGACACTCATGCTCGCGAGAGCCTTTCGCAAAACCGTGTCGATGTCGTCCGGCGCGATGTCATTGTCATTGGATGGCGCGATAATGATGACGATTTCCCCTTTCGGTTCTCCGGCCTCCTCGTAATGCGCGATTAGATCGCTGAGGACGCCGCGTCGAAACTCCTCAAATCGTTTCGTCAATTCACGGGCGACCACCGCGTCCCGTTCGCCGAAGACAATGTGCATATCGGTAAGGCTCGCGGCTAACCGATGCGGTGATTCAAAAAATATCAATGTCGTTGAAATCGTCGATAGCGGTTGCAAGGCGCGACGTCGTTGCGCCGTGCGCGCGGGGAGAAATCCAACGAAGAAAAACCGGTCCGTCGGCATCCCCGCGGCGGCGATAGCGGTGAGTGGCGCGCTGGCGCCGGGAATTGGCGTAACAGGAAAACCGTGATCGATCGCATCGCGAACGAGTTTATAGCCTGGGTCGGATATAAGCGGCGTCCCAGCGTCGCTAATCAGGGTGACAATTTCACCTTGCCGCAAACGGTCTAGCAGAACCGGTCGCATTTTTGCCGCATTGTGCTCGTGATATGGGACGGTTGCGGTTTTTATTTCGTGTGCGGTGAGAAGCTTCGCGGAAACGCGTGTGTCTTCGCAGGCTATAATGTCGGCCGCCGCAAGCGTATCAATTGCCCGAAGCGTAATATCACGGAGGTTGCCGATCGGTGTTGCAACGATATACAAGCCTGGCATCGGTTTACTTATTTTCAACGGCTCACTAGTGTCCTGCGTCATGTACTCAAACCCGTCCGTTAGGCCTGAGATAATGATGGATAACAGGTTTTCATGCCGCTGGGTGAATTCCTTACGAGTCCTGACGCCGCGCCGTGTTTTCAGGCTCGCCGCGATCCTCGTATTTTGCATCGCGGGTTGTGCCGAGAACACGGTAAAGGAACAGCCGGTCTTCCGCACATTCGAGCCAAAACCTTCGGTTTCAGAGACGCCATCGATTGAACCGAAGACGCCAGCCGAAACAAATGGCGCCACGCCAGCGATAGCGGATCCGTTGAAATCGGGGACCAAACCGGAAAGTTCCGCGCCGCCGTCAGCTCCCGTGCCGCCGCTGGAAGCCAAGGTTGCGTTGCTGCTACCGCTCAGTGGGCCAAGCGCGC
Source organism: Alphaproteobacteria bacterium (assembly GCA_021774385.1). Lineage (GTDB taxonomy): Bacteria > Pseudomonadota > Alphaproteobacteria > UBA8366. The sequence continues at coordinate 37,510 of JAJFJC010000298.1, read as the reverse complement.
CGCTTGGTCAGGCCATGTTGGACGCAGCGCAGCTTTCGTTGTTCGAGCTTGCCGAAAAATCCTTTACGCTCATGCCTTTCGATACGGGCGGGACGGCGGCCGGCGCGCGAAAGGCAGCCGCAGCCGCGGTACAGAAAAACGCACAGCTAATCCTGGGACCACTGCATGCAAAGTCGGTACGCGCGGTGTCGCCTATCGCCAGAGAAGCAGGACTACCCGTTGTCGCGTTTTCAAACTCCCGCGAGGTTGCGGGCAATGGGGTTTTCATTCTTGGGTTTGTCCCCCGGCAGCAAGTTTATTCGGTCGTTGGGTATGCGCTTGCCGAAGGCCTATCCCGTATTGCCGTCCTGGCACCCAGCGATGAGTATGGGAAGGCGGTTGTCGAGGCGGCGCGGGCCGTTACGGATTCCGCCGGCGGCGCAATTGTGCGGACGATGTATTACGACCCCGCCGCGGCCGACCTGTCGGGCGAAGTGAAGGCCTTTGCCAATTACAATACCCGGCATCAGGCACTTCTCGCCCAGCGTAAGGCGTTGGAAGACAAAGGAGACGAAGTCGCCAAGCAAGCGCTGAGGCGGCTCGAGAAATTGGATACGATCGGTCCGCTTCCCTATGACGCGGTGCTGCTCCCGGAAGGTGGCGAACGGCTCCGGACCGTGTCGTCGTTGCTATCTTATTACGACGTTGATCAACCGGCGGTACGCTTGTTGGGATTGCGGTCTTGGGACTTGATATCGAATCTTGGGTCGGAACCGGCTTTGGTGGGGGCTTGGTTTTCTGGGTCGCCCGTCGAGGAACGAGAGCGGTTTGGAGAGCGGTTCCAAAAGGCGTTCGGCCAACGGCCACCTCGCTTGGCGACATTGGCATATGATGCCACCGCGCTGGCGGTTGTGCTCTCCCAGGGGGAGGGCGGCCCTGATTATTCGCTGACGGCTTTGACCGATAGCAATGGATTCCTTGGCGTGGACGGAATTTTTCGTCTTCTTCCCGAAGGTGTGGCGGAGCGCGCGTTCACCATTCATGAAGTTACGCGCAAGGGGGCCAGTGAGCGCCGGTCCGCGCCGCAGAGTTTTACGGCCGCGACGAACTAATCGAGCAAGTGAGCGATAACAGCGTCTAGGCGGGTTCGCCCACGTGGTGTTACGCGAATATGGCCGGCTGACCGAACAATGTAATCACTCTCGATGAGGGCGGTGAGGCGGTCGGAGTCCAATATGCTTTCGGCACCTTGATCGTGGATGGTGCGAAGACGCGATTCGGAAACACCCTCGGTTAGCCGTAAACCCATTAAAAGCGACTCGATAAATTGCGTTTCGGGCGATAAAATCTCCAAAGGCTCGGTTCCCCGGCCATCCTTCTCGACGGCTTTCAGCCAACCTTCGGGGTTTCGGATACATTGCGTCGCGATTTTCTGGCTTCCAATAGCCATACGGCCATGCGCGCCGGGACCGATACCGACGTAGTCGCCGTAACGCCAGTATATGAGGTTGTGCCGGCTCTCCGCGCCCGGTGCCGCATGGTTGGACACTTCATAGGCAGGCAATCCCGCGTCTTCCAGGACTTCCTGCGTCAGGTCGAAAAGCGCGCCCGCCGCATCTTCTTCTATTGGCTTAAGTTTTCCGCGCCGCCAAAGCGTGTGAAACGCGGTTCCTTCTTCGAGGGTTAATTGATAGACGGACAAATGGTCTTCGGCGTATTGCAGCGCGCGCCGTAATTCATTTTCCCACGCCGCGAGACCTTGACGAGGCCGGCCATAAATTAGATCAAATGAATAGCGGTCGAAAATGCGCGCGGCTTCGCCGACCGCCGCCAAGGCCTCCGTGGCGCTATGACCGCGTCCGAGGAAGGCAAGCGCGTCGTCGTTTAGCGCCTGCACGCCAAGCGACACTCGATTTACGCCGGCGGCTCGAATGTCGGCAAACTTGTCGCGCTCGACGGAGGTCGGGTTGGCTTCCAGCGTGATTTCAGCGCCTGGCGATAACGTCCAGTGAAAGGCGATACGCTCAAGGAGTGCCGCCACGGTACGAGGTGCCATGAGCGACGGCGTGCCGCCACCAAAAAAAATGCTCACAATATGCCGGTCCGACGTTACTTCGGCGACGCTATCAAGTTCTCGAAGCAACGCGTTACGCCAACGGTCTTCGTCCACGCCCTCCCGGACATGACTGTTAAAATCGCAGTATGGGCATTTTGATAAGCAAAATGGCCAGTGGATATAAATTGCGAGATTGTCTGCGTTTGACTGTTTTGTTGCCATCAATCGTGCCGAAAACATCCGTCGACAAGCTGTTGGAAGGCATCCGCCCGGTGGCTGATTTCGTGTTTTTGTGGCGGATCCATTTCGCCGAACGTCTCCGCGTAGCCGTTTGGCAGGAACATGGGATCGTACCCAAACCCCTTTTGGCCACGCGGCGGCCAAACAAGGCTTCCATTGATCTTTCCTTCGAAAACCTCGACCTGTCCGTCCGGCCAGGCCAAGGCCAACGCGCAAATAAATTGAGCAGTCCGGTCCGAGGCATCGCCAAGTTCGCGTTCGACGCGTTGCATCGCGGTCTGAAAATTCTTACCGGTGCCTGCCCAGCGCGCGGAATAGATACCCGGCTGACCTCCAAGGGCGGTTACCGCCAGGCCGGAATCATCCGCAAGCGACGGCAATGACGAACGCTCGGCTGCGGACTTCGCCTTGATGATTGCGTTGGCCTGAAATGTCAGGCCATCCTCTATGGGTTCGGGCAGGCCAAGCTCGGCCGCGGAAATCAATGTGACGCCAAAGGGATCAAGCAAATCGCCGATTTCCCGCACTTTGCCTGGATTGTGGCTCGCGACGACTAACGTGTTGTCTTTAAACCGACGCGACATTCCGCGGTTTTTCTCCATTTCCCGACCCTAAAGCGCCAAGGCCTCATTCTGCATGGTCGTCAGTTCGTCGACACCGTTTTTCGCAAGTTCCATCAAGGCAAGGAACTCGTCATGGGAAAAGGGGTCGCCTTCCGCCGTTCCTTGAACCTCGACGATTCCGCCAGAGCCGGTAAAAACAAAATTAGCATCCGCTTGCGCGGTTGAATCCTCGGCATAGTCGAGATCCAGAACAGCGGCGCCTTCCCACAATCCGCATGAAATCGCGGCGACGGAGTCGTTAAAGGGTATTTCTTCGATCGCGTTAAGAGACAGCATATGCTGAAAGGCGAGATGTAGTGCGATATAACCGCCTGTAATGGATGCGGTGCGGGTGCCGCCATCGGCTTGCAAGACGTCGCAATCGATACGAATTTGGCGCTCGCCAAAGCCATCGAGTCGCGTGATCGCCCGCAGACTACGTCCGATCAGGCGCTGAATTTCCTGGGTGCGCCCGGATTCGGCGGCCCGGCGGCGGCTGATCCGTGTTTCCGTGGAACGGGGCAGCATGCCGTACTCCGCGGTGACCCAGCCCTTACCCGTATTTCGTAGGAATGGTGGGACTCTGTCTTCGATGCTGGCGGTGCACAATACGTGGGTTTCGCCAAATTTCGCCAGACACGAACCCTCGGCGTATTTCGAGACGCCGGTTTCAAGACTGACGTCGCGCAACGCATTTGCCGCGCGGCCCGATGGTCGCTTCATGGTGTTTTTCCTTATTCATGTGGATCGGCGCGGACGCTAGTCATTGTTGATGCCGGTGTCCAGTGGATCGTCTGTGGTTTGGATTTATCAATTCTCACCTCGCTGTGATTGACCGGGCGCTTGCGGGTATTTTGCCGGGAGCCGCATGTCTGAGTGACAGGAAGGGGTCCGAGCACCTTGATGCTCAACGCCAAGCCGTGATTGCGTTCCTTGATCGACAAACGCCATGAAATTTGTTGTGGTCACCGCTCATTGACGCCTTGAGGGGGCGTTACTACATTCCGCAACATCATGGCTCCGGATTTAAACGAACGCTCCAGGGAAGTTCTGCGACTTGTCGTCGAGGCATATGTCGAGACCGGGGAACCAATCGGTTCGCGGTCGCTGTCGCGCAAGCTCGGCTTGGCGCTTTCTCCCGCGACAATTCGCAATGTGATGGCCGACCTTGAGGAATCGGGTTTGCTTTATGCACCGCACACGTCGGCAGGGCGGTTGCCGACGGATGCGGGCTTGCAATTGTTTGTCGACGGAATATTGGAAATCGGCAATCTGACGGAGACCGACCGCAAGAATATCGAAGTACAGTGCGCCGCCACCGGACGTACACTGAACCAGGTGTTGGAAGAAACGTCGTCGTTGCTGTCGGGCCTTTCGCATTGTGCCGGGCTTGTTGTTGCACCGAAGCGGGAAGCGCCACTGAAGCACATTGAGTTCGTCAATTTAGGACCGGGGCGGGCGCTGGTCGTAATTGTCAGCCAGGATGGGCTGGTCGAAAATCGCGTGATCGATTTGCCGCTGGGCATGCCGGCTTCGAGTTTGATAGAGGCGAGCAATTTTTTCTCCGCTCATATCGCGGGACGGACATTGTCCGAAGCGCAGGAGCATGTAAGCTCAGAGATCGTTGTGGAGCGTGCGGAGTTGGATGAACTGACCCGAAACGTGGTTGAGGCGGGTCTTGCAACCTGGTCAAACGGGAGTGTGGGCCAGGATGTCCTAATCGTTCGGGGCCAGGCCAACCTGTTGGATGATGTTAATGGGATGGCGGACCTGGAAAGAATTCGCTCCCTGTTTCAGAAACTCGAAACCAACGAAGCTTTGCTGCGCCTGATTCAGGCCACTGTTGGCGCGGAAGGCGTGCAAATATTTATCGGCGCGGAGAACGAGCTCTTTTCCTTGGCCGGTTGCTCGGTAATTATCGCGCCATTTTCGAATAGCGAAGAACAGATTGTCGGCGCGATTGGCGTCGTCGGCCCCGCACGGATGAATTACGGCCGTATCATTCCGATGGTGGACTACACGGCAAAAATTGTCGGTAGCGTGATCGGCTGAACCTTGAGGAAAAATCGATGATGGAAGAAGAACGGCGCGAAGCCGAGGAAGACATGCCGGAAACCGAAGAAGAGCAGCCGGATTCGCCGGAGACGGAAGCGGTGGAAGCGGAGTCCACGCCCGAAGCCAGAATTGCTGAATTGGAAGCAGAGCTCGCCGCCACGAACGATCGTATGTTGCGTTTGCTCGCGGAGACGGAAAATATTCGAAGACGCACGGAACGGGAACGCGAGGACACGTTACGATATGCCGCGAGTAGCCTAGCCAAGGATATCCTGAATGTCGCCGATAATTTGCATCGCGCGCTGGCGGCGATACCGGAGGAATTGCGCGAAGGCGATGAAACCGTGAAAAACTTTATCGTTGGCGTTGAAATGACGGAAAAGGAACTGTTGGCCGGATTTGAAAAACACGGAATCCAACAGATACTACCGCTCGGTGAGAAGTTCGACTATGAAAAGCATCAAGCCATGTTCGAGCTTGAAAATACCGATCAGCCACCGGGAACCGTGGTCGAGCTGATGCAGCCTGGCTATATCATGCATGATCGCCTCTTGCGCCCAGCCATGGTCGGTGTCGCCAAAGGAAGCCCGGATGACTCTTCGGGTGGTATCGAACATGTCGATACCACCGCTTGATCGGGGCGCAATGTTCTAAATCGGCGGCAAATGTGTTAACGGCGCCCTTTTTGTGCGTAATCAGGCCTTTTTAGTTTAATTTTCTATGCTTCCCCGGCTTGTAGCGCATTTGCGCCGTTCCCATATGAGCGTCTGTCGATAAATTTTATGTGAACCAAAGCAATAAGGACTTTTGCCGAGGCTGCACGGCAGGTTGGCGAGAGTTGCTTCAAGAAGAGGGTAAACAGATATGAGCAAAGTGATCGGCATCGATTTAGGAACGACCAATTCCTGCGTCGCCGTTATGGAAGGATCCAGTCCGAAAGTCATCGAAAGCGCCGAGGGGCACCGCACGACGCCCTCTATGGTCGCTTTTACAGATGGCGAGGAGCGCCTCGTAGGCCATTCCGCCAAGCGCCAGGCGGTAACCAACCCCACAAACACGTTCTTTTCGATCAAGCGCCTGGTCGGGCGGCGTGATGGCGATGCGGAGGTGGAAAAGGATAAGAAGCTCGTTCCCTATAATATCGTTGCCGGCGACAATGGCGATGCCTGGGTGGAAGGCGGCGATGGCAAGACTTACGCGCCGAGCCAGATAAGCGGTTTCATCCTGCAGAAGATGAAGGAGACCGCCGAAGCCTATCTGGGTGACACGGTCACGCAGGCGGTTATCACGGTGCCAGCCTATTTCAACGATTCGCAGCGTCAGGCGACCAAGGACGCGGGTAAGATTGCGGGCCTCGAAGTCTTGCGCATTATTAACGAGCCGACGGCCGCCGCGCTTGCCTATGGACTAGAGAAAAAAACCGCGGGAACGATAGCGGTTTACGACCTCGGTGGCGGCACGTTCGACGTTTCGGTTCTTGAAATTGGCGATGGTGTCTTCGAAGTGAAGTCGACGAACGGCGACACTTTCCTCGGCGGCGAAGATTTCGACCAGCGGATCATTGAATATCTCTGTGATGAATTCAAACGCGAGCAAGGCATTGATTTGCGGAGCGATCAGCTGGCGCTGCAACGGCTGAAGGAAGAAGCCGAGAAGGCCAAAATCGAACTTTCCAGCTCAATGTCGACGGAAGTGAATTTGCCGTTCATCACGGCCGATCAGTCCGGCCCCAAGCATCTGAACATGAAGCTGACTCGCGCTAAACTCGAAGCATTGGTCGACGATCTTGTACAGCGGACGGTAGACCCGTGTCAGAAAGCGCTTAAGGATGCATCGTTGAAGGCAAGCGAAATCGACGAAGTGATCCTTGTCGGCGGCATGACACGGATGCCGAAAATCATCGAAACGGTGAAGGAGTTCTTTGGCCGAGAGCCGCATCGCGGCGTTAATCCGGACGAGGTCGTGGCAATCGGTGCGGCAATTCAGGCCGGTGTGCTGCAAGGGGACGTCAAGGACGTACTGTTGTTGGATGTGACGCCTCTTTCGCTTGGCATCGAGACGCTGGGCGGTGTCTTCACGCGCCTTATCGATCGGAACACGACAATTCCGACCAAGAAAAGCCAAGTTTTCTCGACCGCTGAAGATAATCAGACCGCGGTAACGATTCGTGTATTCCAGGGCGAACGGGAAATGGCGGCCGATAACAAAGTGCTTGGTCAGTTTGATTTGGTGGGTATTCCCTCCGCGCCGCGCGGCTTGCCCCAGATCGACGTTACGTTCGATATCGATGCGAATGGTATCGTTAACGTATCGGCGAAAGACAAAGGTACCGGTAAGGAGCAGCAAATTCGCATCCAGGCCTCCGGTGGTCTCAGCGACGAGGACATCGAACAGATGGTCAAGGATGCCGAAGCCCATGCATCCGACGACAAGAAGCGCAGGGAGCTGATCGAGTTGCGCAACGGTGCGGACAGCCTGGTCTATTCCACGGAAAAGAACCTTGCGGAGCATGGCGATAAGATTTCCGACGAGGAAAAGACACAAATCGAAACTGACGTCGCGGCGCTTAAGGAAGCGGCCGAAGGCGAGGATGTTGAAGCGATCAAGGCGAAAACCGAAGCATTGTCGCAGTCATCAATGAAACTTGGCGAGGCAATCTACAAGGCGAGTCAGGAAGAAGGTGCGGAAGCGCCGGCTGCTGAAGAGGCGCCCGTGGATGAGAATGTCGTTGATGCCGATTTCGAGGAAGTCGATGACGACGGTAAGGATAAATCGGCCTAACTGGGCCAAGATACAACGAACCGGCGCGGCTCGAAATGGGGAGGCCGCGCCGTTTTTTTGGCATTACGGCGGCTTGGGACGAACGACGTTGAACTTCGTTCGTCCCGTCCGTTAGGGGTGGGGGATGGCTAAAGACCTTTATGAAATACTCGGCGCGGAACGGAACGCCAGTGCCGATGACCTTAAGAAAGCCTTCCGCAACTTGGCGAAGGAACATCATCCTGATCGCAACCCGGGTGACGAAGAGGCCGAGCACAGGTTCAAGGAAATCAATCTTGCCTATGAGATTCTGAAGGACCCGGAAAAACGGGCCGCGTATGATCGCTATGGGCACGCCGCCTTCGATAATTCCGGCGGTGCCGGTGCTGGTGGATTCGATTTTGGGTCGGGTTCCGGGTTTGCCGATATTTTCGATGAAATGTTTGGCGAGTTCATGGGGGGCCGTCGCGGCAGGGGCGGCAATCAGCGCGGCTCCGATCTTCGATACAACCTTGAAATTTCGTTGGAAGACGCGTTCAAGGGACGTTCAACGGAAATTCGGGTGCCGACTTCAGTGACCTGCGATTCCTGTGATGGCAGTGGAGCGGAAGGCGGTGCACAGCCGGTTTCGTGCCCCACCTGTAACGGTGCGGGGAAGATGCGCTCGCAACAGGGATTTTTCACCGTTGAACGGACTTGTCCTTCGTGCCGAGGCGCCGGTCAGGTAATCGACAAACCCTGTCAGAACTGTAGTGGCAGCGGTCGCACGCAAAAAGAAAAGGCGCTGTCGGTTAAAATTCCACCAGGTGTCGAGGACGGCACGCGAATTCGGCTTTCCGGGGAAGGTGAAGCGGGATTGAATGGTGCGCCCGCCGGCGATCTGTACATATTTCTGAGCCTGACACCGCACCGGTTATTTCAGCGCGATCAAGCAGATATATTTTGCAATGTGCCGATGTCGATGACGTCGGCGGCCCTTGGGGGCGTTGTCGAGGTCCCGACGATCGATGGCGGTAAGGCGAAGGTCAACGTGCCGCCCGGCACGCAAACCGGGCAGCAATTCCGATTGCGCAACAAGGGTATGTCGGTGCTCAATGCTCGGCAGCGTGGCGACATGTATGTCGAGGCGCGGATTGAAACACCGGTTAATTTATCCCGCAAACAGCGCGAGCTATTGCAAGAATTTGAAACGGCTGGCGCCGGGCGCTCTTTCAGTCCGGAGTCAGAAGGTTTCTTTTCCAAGGTCAAAGAATTCTGGGATGACCTAACGGAGTGAGCGTGAAGCGTTCCGGACCTTCAAAACTAAATTCGTAACGATTGCGCCTGGGAAGTTCGTTCCAAATATATTGAGCTTTGTGTCGATCATTGCCTCATGACGGCGACGACTAGGTGCGTTATCCTTAGTCAACACGAGCACCCCTTGGCGGGTGAATGGAGTGGGGGCTTTGGAGTCTCGGGGGATGACGAAAGAAGAAGAGTTTTGCGTCGCATTCTGGGGTGTTCGTGGGAGCATCGCGTGTCCCGGACCCGGAACGGTACGATACGGCGGGAATACATCTTGCTTGGAAGTTATCTGCGGCGACCATCGGTTGATTTTCGATGGTGGGACGGGATTGCGTAATTTGGGAGGCCTTCTCGCCGCGCAGGCGCCGACTGATTCGGATATCTTCTTTACGCATAGCCATTTCGACCATGTCTGTGGTCTGCCGTTTTTTGCACCGTTTTTTATTCCGGGAAACAAATTTCGTCTCTGGGCCGGCCATCTGTTGCCGGAACACACGCTGAAGCGTGTTTTGGTTGAAATGATGATGGCGCCGTTATTTCCGGTACCGCCGGAAATTTTTCAAGCCGATGTCACCTATAACGACTTTACATGCGGAGATACGTTGACACCGCACGACGGCGTGACGCTGCGAACAGCGCCGCTGAACCATCCCAATCGCGCAACGGGATACCGGGTTGATTTTAACGGCCAATCCATTTGCTATATTACCGATACAGAGCATTTTGACGACGGCGTCGACCGGAATATCGTAAATTTAATATCGGGTGCCGATATCGTTGTCTACGACGCGACATATACCGATGAAGAATATCCACGTTTTAAAGGCTTTGGTCATTCAACCTGGCAAGAAGGCATTCGTCTGGTTGATGCCGCGGGGTGTAAAAAATTGGTAATATTCCACCACGATCCGTCACATAATGACGAATTTATGGATGATATCGCTGATCAAGCAGAGGCATTGCGGCCGGGAACGCTTGTCGCGCGCGAGGGCATGATTTTAGCACTATGACCCGATTTCGGGCATGGCGTCGCCGCCTTCAATTTGGTTTGCCAACCGTATTGGGGTGGGATACACGCGCTTTTTTAATCCCTTACCGCTATGCGGCGACACTACCACCTGCGGGTAGCCGGGCGCCCTATGCCGCGATCGAAGCGTTGTTTGAATCTCATCGAAACGAATTCGCGGATTGGCTTTCCAGGATTGAATCTTTTCGTGAGTCGCTTCTTGCGATTGGTGACGAATCCGCACCGTCGCCGCGCTGGCAGCAGGACTGGTTTCCGCGGCTCGATGGCGCGATCGCCTATGCCATGGTTCGCGAGCAGGCACCCGCAAACATTATTGAAATCGGATCCGGTCATTCCACCCGATTTTTCGCACGGGCGGTTAGAGACGGCCGTCTTGCGACGAAGATTACGGCAATTGATCCGGCGCCTCGCGCGACCTTAAGCGGTCTCAACGGTGTTCGCCTTGATCGCAGGACCGTGCAGTCCGTGGATCCCGAAATATTCGGTTCGTTGGGTGCGGGCGATATTTTGGCGATAGATTCGAGCCATATTCTAATGCCGGGGAGCGATGTGGACCTGCTGTTGAATCACATCCTGCCAATTTTGCCACGGGGCGTCATTGTTCATATTCACGATATCTGTTTGCCGGACGACTATCCTGTCGAATGGGCATGGCGGGGTTATAATGAACAGCTTGGTATCGCGGCCCTTCTAACCGGGGGCCATTGGAAACCATTGTTCGCGAGCTATTTTGTTGCGACGCGGATGGTATCGGCGCTGAAAGAAAATATCGTAAACCAGTTGCCGTTACCGGACGGCGCATTCGAAACAAGTCTGTGGATCAAGAAAGGGTGACGCGGTTTGAACGGACAAAATACCGTTTTTGAGCGATTATTACTTGTTCGGTCAACAATATGACCGTTTTGCTGAGTCGACTCCCGGGACGTAAATCAGATCGATGTTGCCTTCGATTTTGAAACCCATCGTAAACGATACAATCGGACCGGCCGTGCCCGACCGCGTGCGGGTTGCCATCTCCGAACAACAGGATGCCTCGGAGCGGCTGATTGCGTGGATTCAGTTCGGTATCGTCGTGACGTTTGGAATTCTCTACGCAATTTCACCAAAGACCTCGGATATCGACCCTTGGATGACCCCGGTCGGCATGTCGTTGGCGGCCTATTTCGCGTTTTCAATTCTGCGAATTTGGCTGGCCTATAGAATTCGGTTGCCGGGCTGGTTTTTGTCGTTGTCCGTTGCCGCCGACCTTACCCTTCTTATGATGCTGATTTGGAGTTTTCACATCCAGTACGACCAGCCGGCATCTTTCTATCTGAAGGCACCAACACTGCTTTATGTCTTTATCTTCATAGCCTTGCGCGCATTGAGGTTCGAAGCACGGTTTGTTTTGTTTGCCGGCTTGTTTTCGGCTGCGGGGTGGTCGATTCTTGTCTTGTACGTGATCACTATCGATCCGGGAGATAATATGATCACCCGTGATTACGTTGCGTATATGACGTCGAACTCAATTTTGCTTGGGGCGGAATTCGACAAGATCATTTCAATATTGATGGTCACGGGAATATTGACGGTGGCGCTCGTCAGGGCCCGGAAATTACTCGAACGATCAATTATCGAAGCGGCGGCGGCGGCCGATCTCGCGCGGTTCTTTTCACCGGAACTCGCCTCTAAAATCACCCATTCCGACCAGCAAATTAAGCCAGGACAGGGTGAGGCCCGCGAAGCAGCGATCTTGAATGTCGATATTCGTAATTTTACGAAGATGGCCAATGATATGGATCCGTCGGATTCGATTCAGCTTCTGCACGAGTATGAATCGCGCATGGTGCCGATCATTCAATCGCATGGCGGCAATATCGATAAGTTCCTTGGCGACGGTATCCTGGCGACATTTGGCGCGGTGCTGCCGAGCGAGACTTATGCGAAGGACGCCATGCGCGCCGTTGACGGGCTACTCGACGCGGCGGATGACTGGAACGTCGATTTGGTGAAGGCGGGCAAGCAGCCGATTTCGATCGGAATGGCGATGGTGACGGGCCGAATTATCTTTGGCGCGGTTGGTGACGATACACGGCTGGAATACACAGTCATCGGCGACCCGGTAAATCTATGTGCGAAGCTGGAAAAACACAATCGCGCCGCACAATCCCGCGCGCTGACAACATGTGGCGCCCTCGATTTGGCGATACAGCAAGGGTATGCCGCGCCCGCAACGCTTGAAAGGCGTCATGAAGTTGCAGTGGAAGGAGTCGCGGCCGGTGTCGATCTCGTTGTGCTGGCGTCGCGTTAAGGGGGCGCTATTTGTAGGGGTCCGCGGCGTCACGTAGCCCGTCGCCCAAGAACTGAAAGGCGAGAACGACCAGCACGACAGGCAGTACCGGGAGCATGAGCCAAGGATAAACCACGACCACGTTGATATTCTGTGCTTCGTTCAGCAAGACGCCCCAGCTGGTGATGGGCGGCCGCAATCCCAATCCAAGAAAGCTCAACGCCGTCTCGCCCAGGATCATGCTTGGAATTGACAAGGTTGCCGAGGCGATCAAATGGCTCATGAAACTCGGCATCAGGTGGCGGCCGATAATGCGGCTCGGCTTTGCCCCCATCAACTGCGCCGCGGTGCAGAAATCTTCTTCCCGCAACGCCAATAATTTGGAGCGGACGGCGCGCGCCAGGCCAGGCCAGTCCAACATACCTAAAATGACGGTGATACCCGCGAACACTAAAATTGGACTCCAGGTTACGGGCAGAATCGCCGATAGCGCCATCCAGAGCGGCAAGGATGGGAAGGAGCGAATAATCTCGATGATGCGCTGAACGATGGCATCCACAAATCCGCCGTAATAACCCGCCAGTCCGCCGATGGTTATTCCCATCAGGAAACTGATGGTGATGCCGATCAGACCGACCGTGAGCGATATCCGCGAACCATAGGCGATCCGGCTAAAGACGTCGCGGCCCAACCTGTCGGTCCCGAATAGGAATAGTTCGCTATCCTTCGCGGGGCAGAAAATATGGAATGTGCCTTTGATGAGGCCCCAGAATTCATACTCTGCACCTTTATAATCGTTCCCAACGCAGAAGAATCGTATCTTGTTTACCCGCGCGGTATCTTCGGTATAGACCCATTGAAGTTTCTCGATATTCAGGCTGGATTTCATGCCATAGACGAAGGGGCCTACGAAATTATCGTTGTGAAACAAATGAATGGACTGCGGCGGTGCGTACAGATAATCCGTATTGCGGCCATGCAGGTTGTACGGAACGAGAGTTTCGCTAATTAAAATAGAGGCATAGACCAGCAATAAAAATCCGCCGCTGATGACCGCCAGGCGGTGTCTCTTAAGCTTCCACCACATGAGTTGCCACTGCGACGCCATGTAGAAGCGTTCTTGTTCGGGCGTCAGCTGGACAACGGTGTTCGGATCGAAAGCGTCTTTGTTAACGTAGTGTTCCAAGGGTGTCTCGCTCATTTCTCGGCGCCTCCGCCAAGCCTGATGCGCGGATCGAGCATGCCCAAGGCCAGATCGGAAATCAGCGTTCCGACGACCGTCAACGTAGCGAGGAACATCAGGAACGAGCCCGCGAGATACATGTCTTGGCTTTGAAGGGCATTCAGCAGCATTGGGCCCGTCGTCGGTAACGACAGAACGATGGAGACGATCGCGGCGCCGGAAATCACTTCTGGCAGCAGATTGCCAATATCGGCGATGAAGGGATTAAGCGCCATCCGCAAGGGGTATTTAATCAGCGCCCTGCCCGGCGGCAATCCTTTTGCGCGCGCCGTTGTTACATATTGTTTGTGAAGCTCGTCGAGGAGGTTGGCCCGAAGGCGTCTTATCATGCCAGCCGTTCCCGATGTGCCAATGACCACGACGGGCACCCAAAGGTGCTCGAGTACCGACAACATTTTATCGATAGACCAGCCCTGATCCAGATAGGCGGGATCCATGAGGCCGCCGATAGAGGTCTGAAAAGAGGTAAAGGCAACCCACTGCAGGACGAGCGCCAGTAAAAAATTAGGCGTCGCCAAGCCCAGGAACCCAAAGAATGTCAGCGTGTAATCGCCGATACTGTATTGCCGGACCGCGGAATAAACGCCGATCGGGAAAGCCACGACCCATGTAAAGATGATCGTCGTAAAGGAGACAACAAAACTCAAGGAGAGGCGATCTCCCACGACCTCGGAAACGGGGCGGCTAAACTCAAAGGAGTAGCCGAAATCACCTTGCAACAGGCCCGTGAGCCACACGAAATACTGTTCGATCATCGGCTTATCGAAGCCGTATTGCTGTTTTATGAATTCCAGTTTGGCTTTATCGACCGACTCGCCCCGGCTCTGCAGCTCGTTCATATAGGTTGTAAAGTAATCACCGGGCGGCAATTGGATGATGATGAACACCAGCGCGCTAATCGCGACCAGTGTCGGGATCATCACTAATATTCTGCGAATTACGTAACCGAGCATGCGGAGCGTTCCTTCGCGTCTTCTAGTTGTTTGCGGTTTTGTTGGCTGGAGATTCCGCGAACCAGAAACTGTCCGGTTCGTAGATGCCGAAATGCGCGCCGGGATCCCAATTGTATATGCCTTTTTTGGGCACGTTGCGCAGCGTGTTGCGCACGACGACCGGTTGAAGAACGCCGGATATGAGACCGATTGTGAAGACCTGGTCGGCGTTGATCGACAGCATCTCGTGCCAGATTTTTTCCCGCGACGCTGTCGATGTGGCGGCGAGCCAGTCGCGATGCAGCGTCATCAGCCGGGTTGGTTTCGGCATATTGACCGGTTTGCCCATGCGCCCGATCGTCTCGTAGTTCTGGCCCCATTTCGGCCACTGATATTGCACCTGGGAAGTCGGGGCCAACCCCTGCGGGTCCATGTCCGCGCTGGGTACGCCGTTTTCGAGACCCGAGGATATCGCCATCACCGTTTCCCCAGCATAGATGCGGTTGCGCATCACTTCGCGTTGTGATGGCTTGGTGTGCAATTTGATCCCAATTTTCCGCCAGCTATCGGTAATCAGTTCAAGGACGTCAGCTTCCTCGGTACTTTCCCCTGTCGACTCGACAATGATATCCAGCGGCCGACCGTCGGGAAGCAGCCTTATGTCGCGGTCGTCCCGCTTGTCGAGACCCAATTCATCGAGCAGCTTATTTGCGGTCTTGGGGTCGTATTGAGTCCACGCTTTTTGGTATTGGTCGCGAAACAGGGGGCTTTCCGGGAGGACTGTGTTCTGCGCCTCCAGCGCCAAGCCGAAATAGATAACCTGATTCAATTCGTGGCGGTTAATACCGAGCGAAATCGCGCGGCGGAACCGGACATCGCGCATCAATTTGCGCCAAACGGGATCATTGACGTTCAAATTGGGGAACAAGGTCAGATGGGAGCCCTTGGCGATGCGCCATAAATGAGTGTGATACCGGCTCTGTTGTTCGTTGCGTTTTAGGAAAGTGAAATTATCGAAACGGAGATAGCGCGCCTGCAAATCGGATTGGCCGGTACCGACCTGTGCGGGAATGATCTTGCCGCTGGCGATCCGCACGTTCACCTGGTCGATATAGGGCAGTTGCCGTCCTTGTGGATCAATTTTGTGGTAATACGGATTACGCTTGAATATGAACCGTTCGGCCGGACCCTTGGTCGTGTTTACCCACGGTTGAAGCGTCGGTAGTTTGATATTCTTGTTCTTATATTGGTGATCGTATTTGTTATGCAGGGCGGCCCAATTGCGCTGGCCCTTTTTCTTGGCCTTTGCGTTAAGCTTCTCTTCGTTGCCATACCGGGCGTGGTACTTCCGCAAATAGTGGGCTGGCCGAAAGATGTAGAGCGGGCGCGCACCGGCAAGCGCGGGCAGGAAAGCCGGGTTGGGCTTCGGCCATTCATAGCGGATGGTTTGAGGATCAATGACGGTCACGGTTGGCAATTTGCCGTCAACGCGGAGCGTGGTGGGCGGGCCGGTTGGTGATAGGAACTCATGGTTTGCCACATCTTCCCAGTAGTAGCGGAAGTCTTCCGTGGTAAACGGATGACCGTCCGACCATTTGTGTCCTTTTCGCAGATGGAGGATAAAAACGCGGCCTTTCTCGACCTCAATGCGTTTGAGGATATCGGGCGTTAGCTCAAGTTTCCGATTGAATTTCACAAGCCTTGCGTAACCGTAAACTACCATGAGGCGGACGTCTTTCGAGCGCGCCATCAGGGTGTTCAATACACCGCCGTGCCGTCCAATTTGCCGGCCGAATTCTTTAAAGTTAGCGACGAAGGGCTCCGCCGGAACGCGTTGCGCCACGGCGGGAAGCGTGCCGGCTTCTATCAATGGTTTCAGCGAGGGCGTTTCGATGAAGGACCTCGCTGCCGCCGGCCCGACAAGAACGATAAGATTCACCAAAAAGGTAATCAGTGCGAACTTCATGACATCCAGGCTCCCAAATCTCCGCCCGGCAAGGCGCGCACGGTATGGCCGTCACTGATCTGCCGCATGATGGGCCGCTGATCGCCGGTCCCCGCGAAAGGCTGCGGCCACGCCGCGGGATCCGATGCGCGGTCTTCCATGATACCGGAGAAATCGAGTAGCCGGTCGGGATTGGGTTCCGGCACCGCGCGCAAAAGCGCGCGCGTGTAGGGATGCACCGGGTTTTTGAAGATGTCTTCGCTGCGTGCGGATTCGACTAAATGTCCCCGGCACATTACCGCGATGCGATCGGCGATGTAGTCCACCACCGCGAGATTATGCGAAATGAACAAATAGGTCAGGCCTAACTCTTCTTTCAAATCCTTCAACAGGTTGAGAATTTGTGCCTGCACGGAAACGTCGAGCGCCGAAACAGGTTCATCGCAAATCAACATATCCGGCTGCAATGCGAGCGCCCGCGCGATGCCGATGCGTTGGCGTTGACCACCGGAAAAGCTGTGCGGATAACGGCTTAAATGGCGCAGATCCAATCCGACAAGCTCCATCAGTTCCCGGGCATATTGCCTGCGGGTTTCCGCGTTGCCGATATCATGAATGATCAGCGGCTCGGTAATGATGTCGAACACCGTCATGCGCGGGTTCAGCGAGCCGTATGGATCTTGAAACATGAATTGCAGTTTTCGCCGGAAAGGAATGAGTTCTTCCTGATCCAGGGCCAGGACATCCAAATTAGTGCCGCGGTCATTATAGGTGACCGCGCCGCCATCTGGCGTGATGGCGCGCATGAGCATTTTTGAAAGCGTTGTCTTGCCACACCCGCTTTCCCCGACGAGGCCGAGACATTCGCCGCGCGCGATCTCGAAGCTAACATCGTCGACAGCCACGACTTTGGTGTTTTCGGCGCGCCCGAACCAGCTATCTTTGCGGATGCTGTATTCCTTGTGCAGGTTTTCAACCTTCAGCATCGGCCCGGCTTTATCAGCGTGTTCCGGCCACGGTTCTTTCGCCGCGTGCAAAAAGCCGCGCGTGGGTTCGATAGCGCGGATCGGTATAAGCCGTTCGCCAGGAGCCATATCGAAACGCGGCACGGCATGCTGGAGCGCTTTTAGATAGGGATGCTGAGGGTCGCGAAAAATATGATCAAGAGTGCCCGATTCCATGACCTCGCCGTGATACATGACGACGATTTCATCGGCCATGTTGGCGACCACGCCGAGATCATGCGTGATCATCAGCACCGCCATGCCAAGCTCGGCTTGAAGGTCGACGATCAATTTGAGTATTTGCGCTTGAATCGTCACATCGAGCGCGGTCGTTGGTTCATCGGCAATAAGCAGGCCGGGCCGGCAAATTAGCGCCATCGCGATCATGGCTCTTTGCCGCAACCCTCCGGAAAGTTCGAAAGGGTAGGTTCGAACGGCCCGCGCCGGGTCGGGGAAACCAACCAGACGCAGCATTTCCTCGGTCAGCGTCAAACCCTCGGGTTTGGAACAGTCACGATGCAGGTGCAGCGCTTCGCTAATCTGATCGCCAATCGTATGGAGAGGCGAGAGCGACGTCATTGGCTCTTGGAAGATGATCGAAATGTGATCGCCTCTTATCGCGCGCATTGCCGCTGAACGAGGGTTTAGGGCGGCGATGTCGACCGCGTCGGAAGAATATTTGGTGCTGTCGAAGAAAATACGGCCACCGCCGATATGCGCGGCTTTGGGTAGAATGCCCATAATTGCTTGAGAGATAACCGACTTGCCCGATCCGGATTCGCCGACCAATGCCACTGTCGAACCGGGCGGAACCCGAAAGGAAACGTCGCGCACTGCTTCGATTTTGCCTTCCGGCAAATCGAAATGGACGCTTAAATTCTCGACGGAGAGCAAGTTTTCCGTCATCCGGTTTTCTCTTCCGGCAAATCAACGGTGACGCCCATCGCGGTAAAATTTTCCATCGTGGTCTCGTTAATTTCGGCGCCATTGTTGAAAGCAGCCGTCGCGGCCCGTGCGGCGATCTGGTCGAACCCTTCAAGGTTAGACTCTATTTTGAGGCAATGGGTTACATCGCAAATTTTTAGTTGCATCCAGCCGTCCGCCGATTTTTCGCGTTTCGTCGAAAAATACTTCAAATCAACCTTGGTGATCTTATCCCACGCGATTTGGCGGCCCAGGGGGCCAATCGCGGTAATTGTTTGAGGCGTCGTTTCGATAACGGTTAAGTGGCGGATGACGGTTCGGATGCCAAAAAACAGAAACAAAAACGTTAGGGCCCCAAAGATGATCATTAGGTATAAATTTCCGAGTGTAAAATAAAACGGTGTCCCCATGAAGACGAGGCCTACCAAGGCTCGAAGATAGTCGCCGTAAAGGCTGGTGAGTGGGTAGCTATGCGTCATTTTTCCACGCTCGCGATGCCTTGTACCGACGGTCGCCAATCCGCGGCGGGATGATTGTAGGTCACGTCTAGTAAATCTTTAATGAACTGCCAACACGCTGTGTCGTGATCTCTGTGATGGGTCAGCAGGCCTGTTGGCTCCGCGTTGTCGACCAACCCATGCCGGCGTTTGAATAGGTGGTCGACTATTTGGTCGAGAACGGCGTCGGTTCCCAAAAACCCCCGTGTCCCATGCCAGTCGATAATATCGATGTGGCAATTCAATACCCCCGATATCGGCGGGTAACGGCGCGGCCCGAAAGATGATATCCCGGAAAATTCAAGTTTCGCGAGTTCTGCCGGGAGCGTGTCGGTGAAGCGATTCCACGGCGGCACGAATATTGGAGAGAACTGGTCGCCGAAAAGCTCCTGTAATCGCGCGCGGCCCAATTTCAAATCCGCCCGCAGCGCCGTCAACGGGCGGTGATTGCCGAACTCTGCCTTTTTTTCGGCGGCGGGCGCATGGTTCGTGTGAGCGTACCCATGCTGTAGAACCGAAATATTTGTAACCGAACAAAGTCTTTCAGCCAGTTCAGATGTGGCTTTGGCGGGAATGACGGCGAGCGATATGGGCAACGTTTCCGCACAGTCTAAAAGCCGATTCAGCCGAGGTCCGGGCCTCGTGGCGTCATCGTCGCGCCACCAAAGGGTGGCTTTCATTCCCAACGCTAACCAAGCATCGAGTTCGGTCTTCAATTCTGTCCATCCAGGGATGGTATGGTTTCGCGCCGTCGCTAACATGGATGAAATTTATAGCCGAGAGGAAAACGAGCGGCCAGTTGCAAGTTCCGCCATAAGAGCCGCTGTTTTAGGTGCGCCATTTAAATCTATTTCCGAAGGATCCGGTGGTGCGGCATCTAGGGCTGAATCGATTGCGGCGGCAAGTCTTTGAGGTGAAAGGTCGTGTTCCGACACGACCTGAACATGCCCACGCCGCGCCAACAATTTAGCGCGGTGAAATTGTTCGGTTTCTCCCTTTTGGCTAAATGGCACAAGAACCGACCGGGTTCGCGCAGCAAAGAGGTCCATGACAGTATTATATCCCGCTTGGCTGACAGAAACCGCAGCATTACATAGAATACCGCGAAAATCCTCAAGATACGTGTCAATTGTCACGCCTGCCGTCACATTTAGCATAATTCGGTCCGATTCCGGCAGGTTGGGCCCGGTAATGAGACGCCAGGGTTCGTGTGCGAAACGCGAAAGTGGCTTAGCGGCCAGCGCAGCCCGAAAAAGTGGCCCACCAACCGCGCCGCCACCTGCGGAAACAACAACACCCGAGCGCGTTGGGGAAGTGCTATTCATTGGGGGTGGTGCGACATATCCGGAATACTGGATCGATGCTGTAATCGCGGCTGCGCCGCCAAAGGTTTCGCCCAATTCGACGACGCTGGGGTCGCCATGTACGATGACGGTGTCGAAAAATTCGTTGACGATCTCAGTGACCCAATTAATGCGTTTCAAGTCATTTTTGACAACGAGAATGTCTCGGACCGAAGCGGCAACAGGAATTCGATTTTCGGTGGCTTTTTCAAATAGCGGTAGCAGCTCGAATCGAAATCGGCGGCGACCGAAGGGAAAGCTCTCTATCAACAACGCGTCAGGCTGTGTCGCCTGGAATGCCGCCAGGAGCGCGGCTTGACGACGGGCCTCCCAGACAGCGTCCGCGGGCGCACCCGATTCAGTGATCAAGGTGTCGAAAGTCGCATCGGCGGCCCGTACCGCGGGCAATTGAATGATATCCGCACCGGCTAGATCTTGGTGTGCCTCCGCGAAACCGCCACTGACGTAGGTAACATCCAAACCCCGTTGCCGCATCGCACGGGTAATTGCCGCGGCCCGGACTTGGTGACCAATGCCCAGCAGATGCTGGACATAGAAGAAAATGCGCGGGCGCCGCGCCGCGATTAATCGGCTCCCGCGGCGAGCGGCACATTTAGCCGATAGGGCCGCGGCAAACCATCCGACGAGAGTTCAAATAAATGCGTGCAATCATCGTTAAGCTTTTCTGGCGCCTTGTCGGTCATGTCCCACGACACGGCAAGGGCGTAGAGCGCCCGGATTACCCCTTTGTGGCAAACGACGACGGTTTCTTGGCCGCCGGCGGCTCTTTCGGCGAGGAAAGGGCGAAGTCGGTTCTGCACATCACGTGGACTCTCGCCACCCGGGGCGCGAAAATCCAGCCCCTTGGCTTCCCAGGCCTTCATGAGGTTGCCGAGTTGCGCGCGAAGGTCCGGTAGGCTCATGCCCTCCCATTCCGACCAATCCATTTCGACGAGACGTTCATCGGTTGGTGCTTGTCGGCCGGACAGAATTTTTGCCGTCTCGACCGCGCGAAGCAAAGGGCTTGAAACCCAATCGAAGCCTTCTATTTCGGGCGGTTGTTTCCAACTGGAAACGAGTTTGCGGCCCGAGTCGCTTAAGGGGATATCGCTGCGACCCTGGACGACACCTGTTTCATTCCATTCGGTTGGGCCATGGCGAACGAGTGCCAGTAGGGTCACGTCCTTACTCCCCTCGTTGCGCCGCGCAAGACGTCGTCGATACGACTGGTTGCGGACAATAAATCATGTTCTGTTTCGGCTTTGCGCATCGCGGCGGACCCCATTAGCTTTCGCATCTCCGGTTTATCGACCAGTTTCCGTATAGCAACCGCCAGCATCGTGTCGTCTCCGCTCCGCGTCAACAATCCGGTTTCGCCATCGCTTATAATTTGGGCGACGCCTGGTGAGTTTCCCGCGACAACGGGTACGCCCGCTGCTTGCGCTTCGAGCAACGACATGCCGAACGCTTCTCGAATAGCAGGCCAGGCGGCAAGGTCCGCCGCCGCATGAAGAGCATCGATACCGGCGCGGTCTAGCGCACCGAGGTAGACGACATTGGAGGTTCCCAGCGCGGACATGACGGCGTCCCGCGCGGGTCCATCGCCCGCGATGAGCCAAACAACAGGGAGGTCATCTAGACGGGACATGGCGCGGCCAAGCATTTGATAGGATGCCAATTTGTCCCCGGGCCGCATCATTGCTGTTACGGCTATCCAGACTTTGTTTGCCGGGATGTCATGGCGTATCGCGATCTTGTCACGATGTGTCGTTCGTAGGGCGGCGGCTTGGCGCGGTGGCTTCGTGTCGATGAAGGGCGGCAAGGCGACGAATCTACTCTTTCCGTCGACAAGCCGTTCCAAACATTCAGTATCATCTGGATTCAAAACAAAAATGCGCTCCGCTTTGACAATTGCATCGCAGACAGCCTCGTGCCCTTGGTGCCACGGGCCGCCGACTTGCTTGGGCGCGACACTCGCTTCCGCGACGATGTAGGGAATGGAAAACGCGTCCGCAACCCGGGGGCCAAGCCAATCAGGCGCCTTATGATATAGGTGATAGGTGAACCAAAGATCGGGCGGGTTGTCACGATATTGTTGGATAATTCGCTCGGCCAAGGCGTCGCCGCGCCGCCTGATTTTGTTCTGTTGGCCGATGTCCCCCGTGCCGTGGAACGCGCGTAGCCGAGACGCGATGAACGCCTCGTGTCCCGCGCGCCTGATGGCCTTCAAGATTAAACGGGCAACGCGGCGGTCGCCGGATGGGACGGGATGATCCGGTGCTTTTAGGGGCGCGTAGAAAGCAACCTTCATCACGCGGCGGCGGGTTGTTGTGTCTTCCCGAATCGGTTCGCCAGTTCGTCCGCCCCCGACTCCAGGGAGAAGGAGGTCTGGACGCGCTGTAGTCCGGCCTTGCCGAGCCTTTGGCGCAAGTTCGGGTCATGGATAAGCTTCGCGAGCACTGCCGCCGCGGACGGCGGGTCGCCGGCCGGAGTCAACAAGCCTGTTTCTCCATTAATGATGAGCTCCGGAATGCCTGCCGTCGCCGTTGCCATGACCGGTAGCCCTTGGCTTTGCGCTTCCATCAAGACGTTCGGCAAACCGTCGCGGTCACCGTCTTCGGTGATCTTGCTTGTCAGCGCAAATATGTCGGCCTCGCGAAGAGCGGTGAGGACAGTATCTTGCGATTGCGGTCCGCGCCATTCGACCCGGGCCGAAAGGGATAGGCGATCCGCCAGTTCGCGGTAACAGTTCAGAAGTGGTCCACCGCCGATATGAATAAATCGCCAATTTAAGTCGGCAGGAAGGAGCGCAAGCGCCTCGAGAAGATCTTCATACCCTTTTTTTGCGACGGCGCGCCCGACAGAAAGGATTTGCACCGGTTCCTGTGTGCCATCGAAGTGGGCACGTTGCGTTGGCGGCGGCGGAAAACGCATAAAATCCAACCCGTGATAAATCAGGGAAACGGTTTCGGGATGGGGTGCAAGCTGTTTTAGATAGTCGGCGCCAAAGGCGGTGCAGGTGGCCAGCCAATCGAGACTGGCCAGCTTTTCTCGAATCTCCCATTGCGGTGTTGTCCAAATGTCCTTGGCATGCGCCGAACAGCTCCATGGCAGGCCTGTCATTAGGGCGGCGTAGCGCGCCACGGAGGCCGGTGTATGCAGAAAATGCGCGTGTAGCCGTGTCGTTTTCGTGGGAAGAGATCGGACGAGGACGCAAGCCTGTCCGAACCGCCGAATCCGATTGCGCGTTGGGTCGCGCACGAAATCGGCATGAAATGCCGCGAGGGCGGAACGATATCCGGGCAGGCGGCGCACGGCCGCCCAAGCTTCAAGCACCCGGCGCGGCTCCGTGTGAAGATATTCCGGGAGATAGTCTACGGATGCTGAAATTTCGCTATGAATGGGGTGAGTTTGGGTATCTGTCGGATGTCGGAGCGAGGCGATATGAAGGGCAATCCCTCGGCCTTCAAGCGCCAAAATTTCTTGTGCGATAAAGGTTTCCGAAAGGCGAGGGTAGCCTTTCAGAACAAAGCAGACAGACATAAAGGATTAAGCGCGCCGACGTGCCGCTACCGAGGGTCTCGGCTTGCGTTCAAGGGCGCGGCGGGTCAGGATATTGACGTTCTCGAGGCCGTCCAAAAGACCTGGCACGACAGAATCGGACGGTCGATTTTGTTGCGGTAGATGACGCAATGCCGTGGCCATCGTGTTGGCGCTGCGTTCCATATCACCGCGCAACATCGTAACCAGACCAAGCTCTTCCGCCCGGCTTGCCCGAATCAATTGTTCGCGACGAGGTACCGTGCGGGGTACGATTAGCGCGCGTTTATCAAAAGAAAGTATTTCGCAAAAAATATTATAACCGCCCATCGCCACCACGCCGAGCGCGCGGGCGATCAAACTTTCCATATGGGCATCGAATGTTATGGCTTCGACATTCGGTAACGCTTCCGCCCGGGCAATGAATTCGGTGCGACGGTCGGATTGCATGAACGGGCCCAAAACGATTAATGACGGATGCGGCAGGCTGGCGTCATTCTCATAGGCGCGCAGCACCCAATCAACGAGCTCTTCTCCATCACCGCCGCCGCCGGGAGTTACCAGAATGAACGGACGATCCCGCCGCGCCGCCGGTAGCTCCAGTGCTTTTTCAGTGTCCACGAATCGTTTCAAATAACCGGTATAAGTCATTTTTCGATTGATGGAAGCGGGTAGATTTAGACCGGTGAGCGGTTCGCAGATTTGGGGTAGGCCATAGACCCAGATTTCATCGTAAAAATTATGCAGTGCGGGAAGAGCGTTCTTGCGAGTCCATTCCGGTAGCAAAAGGTCTGGATCGTCAAGAACATCCCGCAATCCCAGAACCACATGAACGCCGCGCTCCTTCATGAGTTCAAGCGTCGCCGTAAGTTCTCCTCGAAGCCCGAGAGGTTCCTTGTCGACGATCAGAATATCAGGATCGAAGACCTCGGCGGTATGGCGAATGATGGACGCTCTCATTTCAATGGCGTCTTCAATCGCCATCGGCAATGTCAATGGTGTGTACTCACCATTGCGTAATTTTATTACCCCTGGCACGCGCACGAAATCAACGCGGGAGCGGAAATCAAAGCTGCCGATTATGGGCGATCCCGATAAAATTAGGACGGATAGGTCTTCTACGTCTTCGCAAATGGCATGGGCTAACGCGCGGCAGCGCCGCAGATGGCCGAGACCGAAGGAATCGTGACTGTAAATCAATACTCGTGGCGGGCGGCCTTTACCGCTCATCCCCGTCCTCCCCGATACAATAACGTCCCCAACATTCCCAAATCATACTATGCCATCGAAACAAGGTGCGCGGAAAGAGTAGAATTATTCCATCTTTACTACGGCATAAGGCGAAAATACTAGAAGTTTACGATATTGCACAACTGCGTTAAGCTGTTTTCGCGAGGGGCTAGGGACGTATCGCCGTTTTATGGAACAATCCATTTTTAAATACATACTGCGATACAGTGCATCGCAGCAGATATTCCTGCTCTGTGTAATTCTGGCGTTTTATCCCTTTCTTTTTATTACGCTGGATTTGCCCAAAATCATTGTCAATCGGGCGATAAAAAGCGGTGGCGCCGAGGGGCCATTCGATGTTCCGATTTTTGGATTTGAGATACCGGTAGATGTCGAGCAGGTTACGTATCTTCTAATTTTAAGCTTTTCCTATCTGGCGTTGGTGTTCATTACCGGCGGCTTTAAATACTATATCAGCGTTTTTAAAGGCCGCCTTGGCGAGCGCCTGCTCCGCCGTTTGCGCTACCAACTCTATTCTCGAATACTTCGTTTTCCGACTCCGCACTTCAAGAAAATCAGCCAGGGTGAGCTGATTCCGA
The DNA here is from genome assembly GCA_021774385.1 of Alphaproteobacteria bacterium. Classification (GTDB taxonomy): domain Bacteria; phylum Pseudomonadota; class Alphaproteobacteria; order UBA8366. The sequence continues at coordinate 11,981 of JAJFJC010000298.1, read as the reverse complement.
TGATAACGGCGGAAGTGGAACCGCTAGGGGGGTTTATTGGCATAGCGTTTGCCGACCCGGTTTTTTTCGGCGGCCAATTGGTTCTGATCATCGGGTATATCATGCTGCAGGACTGGGTTCTTGGTCTTGCCGCCCTCGCACTTATTCCCATTCAAGGATATATCATTCCGCGTTTGCAAAAGAAGGTGAACGCGCTTGGCAAACAACGCGTACAGAATGTTCGGCGTTTGGCCGATCATCTCGGCGAATCGGTTTCCGGTATCAATGAGATCCACGCCAATGATGCGGCAAAACTTGAACTTTCGCGCTTCGGCGACCGGCTGGGAACGATTTACGATATTCGTTATGAGATATATCAGCGCAAGTTTTTTATTAAGTTTATCAATAACTTCATAGATAAACTGACGCCCTTTTTCTTTTTCTCCATTGGCGGGTATTTGGTTATTCAAGGCGGCCTGACGGTTGGTGCATTGGTCGCCGTCCTGAACGCGTACAAGGATTTGGCCAGTCCCTGGAAAGAGCTGCTGATGTGGTATCAGCAAAAGGAAGACGTACGAATAAAATATGAACAAGTTGTTGAGCAGTTCGAACCGCAGGGCATGCTGGAAGAAAAGCTGCAACTTACCGAGCCCGATGGCTCGACTTCGCTTAAAGGCGATTTGCTTGTTAGCAATGTCGGACTCGCCGATGAAGACGGTGTTAGGTCGCTAGACGCGATTTCCTTTGAGGCACCGGTCAATGGGCATGTTGCGATTGTTGGCGATGGCGGCAGCGGAAAGACGGATCTTGGTCTTGTCTTGGCGCGACTTGTTCGACAAACATCCGGCACGATTACAATCGGCGGGATTGATCTCGGCCAAATGCCGGAATCCGTGACTGGTCGACGGATTTCTTATGTTGGCGCAAATGTGAATTTGCAGGCCTTTTCCGTCAGAGACAACCTGTTGTACGGACTGAAACACCGTCCGGTCCGCCCCGCCGAATACGAAGGATTGGCTGAAAGCGTTTACAAATTGCGGTTATCGGAATCTGCAATCACGGGTAACTCCGAAGACGATTATAAAGCCGATTGGGTTGATCTGGAGGAAGCCCAGGTCGAAGATAATATTTCGCTTAATAGTCGCGTTATTGAGATATTGAAACTGGCGGATTTGGATGAGGACGTTTATCGATTTGGGCTGCGCGGAGTCGTGGATCCGGAAGAGCAGCCGGAAGTCGCGGCCCGAATCATGTCCGCGCGCGTTGCGTTGCGCGAGCGGTTTTCCGATCCGGCGGTCGCGCAGTTGATCGAGCCGTTCGATGCCGATGCTTACAATAGAAATGCCTCGGTCGCGGAAAATATTTTATTCGGATTGCCCGTTGGCGATGTATTCGATTTGGAGCGATTGGCGGAACATGCCTACATTCGGGAGGTCCTCGAAAAGGTCGGCCTGAGCGACGACTTCCTCGAAATGGGCAAGCAGGTCGCGCAGACAATGCTCGAACTTTTCGCGGATTTGCCCCCGGGCCACGAATTTTTTGAACAATTCAGTTTCATCGAGTCGGACGACTTGCCGGAATTCCAGGCCATCTTGGGTCGCGCGTCACGGGGCCCGGATGGATCGAGCGAAGAAGACAAGCTACAACTGATTTCTCTGCCCTTCAAAATCATTAGCGCCCGGCACCGTCTCGATTTGATCGACGATCAAATGATGCAGCGAATCTTGGAAGCGCGCCATATGTTCGCGGAAAACTTGCCGGAAAACTTGCGTGACAATATCGCGTTCTTTGACGGGGAAACCTACAACGCCGCTGCATCGCTGCAGGATAACATCCTGTTCGGAAAACTTTCTTATGGTCAGGCACAGGCCGAAAATAAAGTCGGGGCGCTTATCGGAAATGTCGTCGACGATCTTGATTTGCGCGAAATCGTTATGATAGCCGGACTTGAATTTCAGGCGGGAATTGGTGGCGCACGGTTATCGCAAGGGCAACGGCAAAAAGTTGCGATCGCGCGAAGTCTCTTACGCCAGCCGGATCTATTTATACTTAACGAAGCGACAGCCAGTCTTGACGCGGTAAGCCAAAATAAAATTATAGAAAACGTTTTGCGGGCCAGCGAAGGCAAGGGAATAGTCTGGATATTAAATCGCGTGCCGGACGCGGAACAATTTAGTAAGATCGTGGTCTTGAAATCGGGCCGAATTTTCGAAACCGGCACGTTTGACGAACTCAGTACGGCGGGCGGTGAGTTTCAGACGCTCTTGGAAGTGGGCTGACGTCACGGGAGGATACGCCATGGGTCTACAGGAAGAAGTCGAACTTTTGCGAAACATTCCACTTTTTGCAAAGATCGAGGCTTCGAAGTTGAAATTACTCGCGTTCACGAGTGAGCGACTCACCTATGCGGAACAGGACGTGCTTTTCGAGCAGGGTGATGTCGGCGACTCTGCCTATATTATCATTGGCGGGGAGGCGGATATCGTGGTCAATACACCCGGTGGCCCCCTCGTTGTCGCGACGTTGAAGCAAAATGAAATCGTTGGCGAGATAGCCATTCTTTGCGATGTACCCCGCACCGCAACCGTTAGAGCCAAGACGCAACTCACCACGTTACGGATCACCAAGGATTTATTCTTCAACCTCGTGATTGAATTCCCGCAAATTGCCGTGGAAATCATGCGGGAACTTGCCCATCGCTTGGAGCAAACGACAACCAAGCTTCGCGAAGCCGTCGCCGAAGCACAAAGTTGATCGTAGAGTTCATCACTAAATGACGCGACTGGATACGGTTATCAAGCGCCTTATGGCGCAACGAAGTTGCTTGAATGCTGCTGCGGCGGCTATTGGCGATATAGATGGGTATATCCTAGAACTTGGGCTTGGAAACGGGCGCACCTATGACCATTTGCGATTCCTTTTCCCGAACCGGGAGATTTTCGTGTTTGATCGCGAGGTCGCTTCGCATCCCGATTGCCGGCCCGATGAGGCACATCTATTTCTTGGCCCCATGAAAGAGACCCTCTTGCGGGCGCTTGACAGGCTTGGACGTAAATCAGCTTTAGCCCACGCGGACATCGGTTTTGGCGATGCGGAAGCAACGGAACGCAATGTTGTCGAGATTGGCCCTAAATTACCACTGTTGGTCCGCCCGAGCGGTTTTGTTATTTGCGATCAATCCTTGGACCGTATCGGGGAACTTTCGCCAATTCCATTGCCTGATGATGTCGAGCCGGGTCGGTATCACGTTTATCGTCGGAACTAATAATTGGCTGTTTGAATTACGCCGTATTCGCTAATTGTGCCGGCTCCGGAATGTTGTCTTTTTCGTCTTCCCCTTGAGGGATATAGAAAGTGACGATTGTGCCTCGACCTTCTTCGCTTATTAGCTCGATCCTGCCACCGTGTAATTCCACCAGAGATTTGCATAGCGCAAGCCCCAGACCCGTACCTTCATGAGTCCGGTCCAAATTATTCTCGCCCTGCTCGAAGGGACGGAATACGCGGGACTGATCTTCTTGCGCGATCCCAACACCGTCGTCCGATACGGAGACCTTCAACATGTTGTCTTCCAAGGCCGCGACAATACGGATTGAGCCGCCGTGACGGGTAAATTTGACTGCGTTCGACAATAGATTAAGAAGAACTTGGCGAAGAGCCCGTTCATCGACATGAGCGACTATGCATTCGTCTGGAATTTCGGTCTCGACCTTCATGCTACAGCTAATCGCCTGCTCCAATATAAGGCGACAGCAGGACCGAACGAATTCCCCAACATCGATATCGCCTTTTTTTAATCGCCATTTTCCGGCGTCCACTTTTGACATATCGAGCAGATCGTTGATCAACGACAGTAAGTGGTGCGCGCTGGAGAAGATATCGTCGGCATATTCAACGTATTTTTCCGTCCCCAATGGACCGAGCAGCTCCTTTTTAAGTATTTCCGAAAAGCCAATGATGGCATTCATCGGCGTTCGCAATTCGTGACTGATAATGCTGAGGAACCTGGAACGGCTTGCGCTTGCTTCTTCAACCGCTGCTTTAGCCCTGGCGAGCTGTTCGAGAGCCTCCACATGTTCGGCGGCCTGCCGTTCGAAAATCCATTTGGACATTTCAAGCTGTTGGACGGTGCCGGCCAATGTCGTGCCGCGCTCCATCATTGCTAGTTCGTTCTCTTTGATTGCCGTGACATCCGATAGGCGGGTGACGACACCGCCATCTCGCGAGCGATGCTCGTCCACCAGAAACCAACGCCCGTCCCGATGCCGCCACGATTCCTGGTGTTGCGGTAAGAAGTGGAGCTGATGCCGTTCGTCGCTCCAGGCTTCGGGTTCGCTATCGTCGGTTTCAAAAAGATGCCGTGCGGCGTTATCTAAAATCGTTTTGCATTTGACGCCGGGAACGATGTCTTTGTCGATGAGGCTGAACAGCTCTACAAAAGCGTTATTGCGTAAAACGAGCCGGTCATTCTGATCCCAAAATGCAAGAGCATCCGAACCGCTCTCAACCGCTTCTTGCAAGCCCAGGGTGCTGGCCTTGGCTTCGGTTATATCCGTATAAACGGAAATCGTTCCGCCATCTTCAAGGGCACGCTCGCTGATACGTATCCAGCGGCCGTCGGCGAGCCTTTCATCCAAGGGCCCCGCGGAAGGGTTGCGGCGGTGGGCAAGCCGGCGATCGATCCAACCTTCAGGGTCGTTTACAACATGCGGGCCGGCAATTTCGCCGGCGTTTAATTTGCACAGCAGCAAGTCTCGAAATTTTGCTCCGGACAAATCGTCGATCATCCCAAAGGAGCGAAAAATATATTGAAAATGCGTATTATAGTAGGTGAGCCGGTCGTCACTGTCATAGAGCGCAACGCCGATGCGAAGCGCGTCCAACGCATCGACGATTCTTCGACAAGTATCTTGCGAGTTTGTTTCGGCGAAGGAACCTAACAATGAGTTCATTTCTTTGCTGGCTTCTTGGAAAATTTAAACGGTCAAGTTGAGGGCTAATTATGCGCTCGAGTCCTTAATGGATTCTAAATACACTTTTTAGAAAACAAAAAAATTACAACCTTACCGTTTGTGCGCGGCGCTATTCTCGGTGATATTGTCCTTGGATTTCTAATCGACACCGCTTCCGAATAACCGCGTGGAAGCGGGCCCGCCATCAAAATCATGTGTCCGCTTGATGCGCTCTCGCTGTCGTGCGAGATAGTGCTGTACCGTGAGGGGTTTCGCGAATTTGCCACGGAATCTAACAAGGGAATAAGAACAATGTTAACCGATAGCGAAATCAAAACGTTCCAACGTGACGGATTTCTAATCGTTCGGGAAATGTATGATGCCGCCGCAATACGCGAAATTTCACAATGGTCGGATGATATCCTCATTTGGCCGGAAGTGCCGGGCCAACACATGGTCTATTACGAGGACAGCCTCGTACACGGGGAGGGTAAGGTCGTATCGCGCGTCGAAAACTTTTGTCCCTTCCATGATGGCTTTGATGAATTGATGAACACTGGTGTCATGATCGATGCCGTATCCCAGCTTCTTGGCGATCAGGCGATCTTATTCAAAGAAAAAATTAACATGAAGATGTCAGGCGGGGACGGGTTTAAACCGCATCAGGACGCTCAAGCCGGATGGAATACCTACGCCGATTTCCATATTACTGCCCTTGTTAGCGTCGACCCCGCAACACTCGAGAATGGTTGCCTTGAAATGGTCAAGGGTTGGCATGACCGTGGATTGGTGGGCGACGAATGGCGGCCACTGGACGGCGATAATATGAACGGTATGACGTTTGCGCCCTGCCCAACGGCTCCCGGAGACGTTGTCTTTTTTGATTCATACGCGCCTCATCAGTCTGCGCCAAACCTAACCGATAAGCGCCGCCGCGTTCTGTATGTGACCTACAACCGCCTAACCGACGGCGATCACAGGGCTCAATACTATCTCGACAAGCGGAAAAGCTTTCCACCGGATATCGAACGCGACCCCGACAAAGAATATGTATTTCGCGTTTAGCAAATGCCGCTGGCTTTTATCATTTTGGCTGGCGCAGCGCTCGTCATATGGCTCTATTTGACTTTTTTCCATGGCGAGTTTTGGCGCGCCAAGGAACGTATCGGTACTCGTCCAATAGAGCCGCTGGGGAATTGCCCTGAAATCGTCGTCGTCGTCCCGGCACGGAATGAAGCCGACGTGGTCGGTCGGACGATAAGATCACTGCTGGCGCAAGATTACCCGAACCCGGTTCAAATAGTTCTGGTCGACGATGGCAGTCGAGACGGAACTGCTAAGGTTGCCCGGGAGGCAGTAGCGGTGTCACCCGAACGCCTTATCGTAGTCGACGGCCAACCCCTACCAAACGGTTGGGTTGGTAAGGTCTGGGCCATGCAACAGGGCTTAGCAGAAGCGATGAAAATTGCGCCCGATGCACAGTTCATACTGTTTACCGATGCTGATATAGAGCATGATCCGACAAATTTACGGCGTCTTGTCTCACGGGCGAAAACCACGGGCGCCGATCTTGTTTCCATAATGGTAATGCTGACAGTCGAGCGCGTTTGGGAACGTCTAATGATCCCGCCCTTTATCTTTTTCTTTCAATTGTTGTATCCGTTTGCTGACGTCAACCGCGGCCGGTGTGCCGCCGCGGCGGGCGGTTGCATGCTGGTCCGCTGCACAAGGTTGAAGGCGGCTGGTGGCTTGGCGGCTATCCAAAACGCGTTGATTGACGACTGCGCCTTGGCGCGGCGGATACATGCGGCGGGGGGGAAGCTTTGGCTTGGATTGTCGACCTCCACATACAGTACGCGCCCCTATGACGGTTTAGCGGGCATATGGAAGATGGTGGCACGCAGTGCGTTTACGCAGCTAAACTATTCACCGTTGATTTTGGCCGGAACGATTGTCGGCATGATTTTGATATACTGCGTCCCGCCAGTTGCCGCACTGAGTTATGCGTTACTGAAAGATCCGAGTTTAGCGTTGCTAGGCATAAGCGGCTCCGCCTTAATGATCGGACTATTTTGGCCAACCGTGCGTTTGTATAAACAGCCCTTTTGGGTCGCGTTGTTCCTGCCAATCGCCGCATTGTTATATACGGTGATGACCGTGGATTCCGCGTTACGTTATTGGTGCGGCACTGGCGGTGGATGGAAAGGCCGTGTCTATTCGCGGTAGCGCCCTGGCAATGCGAGGAAGCGTGACAAAAGCTATTGAACCGCCATCCGGAAAACAGGCCGGCGATGAGAACTTTCCTGTTGGGTCCTGGCTGCTGCCGGCCGCGTTGCGGCCGCATGTTGGGTGTTTTTACGATTATGCGCGGGCAATTGACGATATCGCCGACAATCCGCAGCTTACCGCCGAGGAAAAATTAACCAGGCTGGAGGGTTTCAAACAGGCCGTGCTCGGTGGCTTGCCGAAGGACGAGAGCTTCTCAAAGGCGTATGCAATACGAGAGAGTTTGTTGTCGACTGGTGTCGACACCCGGCATTGCGTCGATTTGATCGCCGCGTTTAAGCAGGATGCGGTGAAAACGCGATACGCGACTTGGACCGAACTGATCGGGTATTGCTTGCTGTCGGCCTCTCCAGTTGGACGTTACCTGATTGATTTGCACGGTGAGTCGAAAGAGGCCTACTCGGCCTCCGATGCGTTGTGTAACGCGCTTCAAATTCTAAATCATTTGCAGGATTGCCAGGACGATTTTCGAGCCCTTGACCGAGTGTATCTTCCATGTGATTGGATGTCGGAACAGGGAATATCGGTTGAAGCGTTGGATGCCTCGCATGAATGTCCGGGACTTCGCGTGGTCATCAATCGTTGTCTTGACGAAACGGAAAATCTGCTTCGAATCGCGCGTTATCTGCCGGTGAGAATTAACAACACTCGGTTTGCCATGGAGGCAGCTTCAATTCTGCGCATTGCGGAGCGATTGGTTTTCGAACTGCGCCATCGTGATCCGTTGGCGGAACGTGTGGTGCTGAGCAAGCCGCGTTACATGCTGTGTGGCTTAAGCGGAGTATGGATGGCGCTAAACCGTACGCGCTTGGCCTCTGGTAATTAGAACCGTTCTCCAACGGGGCCGAAGGAATGCTCTTGTGACGAGAGTCCTCTTAAGGAAGGAAAACTGATATATAAGGATGGCCATCAATGAAGAGCGCTACTTGACCGAACAGCTAGCCACCCGGAACGACAGCATCGCCACGGTTCAAGCCGAGGCAATCGACCCCGCACGGTATGTTGAGGACGTCGTTGCGCGTTCCGGATCGTCATTTCGTTTGGGCATGCGGGCTATGCCCAAGGAAAGGCGCGCGGCAATGTACGCGATCTATGCCTTTTGCAGGGAGGTCGACGACGTCGCGGATGAACCAGGTCTAACCGCCGATAAAATTACGCAATTATCCGAATGGCGGGTGGAAATAGAGCGCTTGTACAAAGGCTGCCCGGTCCGGCTAACGACGAAAGCGTTACTTCAGCCGGTTCGCGTATTCGACTTGCCGAAGGCGGAATTTCTGGAAGTTATCAACGGCATGGAAATGGACGCCCGTGGACCAATTTGGGCACCGACACTTGATGAACTCATGTTGTATTGCCGTCGTGTCGCGGGCGCGGTGGGCATGCTGTCAATCCATGCTTTCGGCGAAACGCGGCCACCGGCGGCCGACTTGGCGGTAAGCCTAGGCAACGCGTTGCAGCTCACGAACATTTTGCGAGATGTGCATGAAGACGCCGCCGATGGCAGACTTTATTTGCCGCGCGAATTGCTCGAAAAACATCATGTTGTTGGAACCACGTCGGACGCGTTGTTGGCCGACCCTTCGACCGCCTTGGTTTGTGCCGAATTGGCAATTCTTGCCAAGCAGAGCTTCGCCGAGGCCGCCCGGCACTTGCAAAATCTCGACCGACGAAAAATGCGACCCGCGATCTTGATGATGGCGGTGTACCGGCGCACGCTTGCGTTGTTGGAGGACCGCGGCTGGGAGCACCTTGGTCAGCCTGTCCGAATTTCTCGCGCGGAGAAAATTTGGATTGCGTTGCGCCATAGTTTTTTCTCATGAACCGAGTTCATATTGTTGGTGCGGGTTTGGCGGGCTTGGCGGCGGGTGTACGTCTGACGGTGGCCGGCTACCCTGTTACACTTTACGAATCGAATGGTCACGCCGGCGGGCGTTGTCGCTCCTTTCACGACAGTGTTCTGGATTGCATGATCGACAATGGCAATCATCTGCTTTTAAGCGGGAATTGCTCCGCACGTACTTTTTTGCGAGAGATTGGTGCCGAAGATACGATGTCGGGGCCTTCCGAGGCGGATTTTCCCTTTATCGATTTAAAGACCGGCGATCGATGGTCGGTAAGGCTTAATTCAGGCGCGTTCCCTTGGTGGTTGCTTTCGCGAGAACGCCGGCCACCGGATACAAGCATTCTCGATTTTTTGTCGATGCTTCGTCTCGCCTGGGCGGGACCGGACGCGACGGTCACCGATATACTCAAGTATGATGATGCTGTTTTCACACGATTTGCCGAACCGCTCGCGATCGCGGCGCTTAACACGCCCCTAAATACAGCCGCCGCTCGACCGCTTTGGAATGTTCTCCGTGAGACTTTCGGCCGTGGCGGTGCGGCATGCCGGCCATTGATCGCCCGCGACGGCCTGTCCCGTAGTTTTGTTGACCCCGCGCTTGGCGTTCTGCGGCGTTTTGGCGCCGGTATTTGGTTCAATCAAAGATTAAGGGATCTGGATATTTCAAACTCGGTGGTAAGAAATCTTCGGTTTGGAAATATGTCAATCGAGGTCGCACCGACGGAGAAAGTTGTTTTCGCGTTACCGCCGATTGGTTTAAATGCCGTGATGCCGGAAATATCGGTGCCCACTGGCAGTCATGCGATCGTCAATGCGCATTTCAAACTTCCAACGCCCATATCCGGCATGCAGGGAAAATCGCTGTTGGGAGTAGTTGGTGGCATTGCCGAATGGGTATTCATTCGGGGCTCGATCCTGTCGGTGACGGTCAGTGCCGCCGATGAGCTGGCGAAAAAATCCGCGGCGGAGATTGGGGTCCTGATTTGGTCCGATGTGGCGCGTGCGCTCGACCTGCCAAAAAATCCGCCACAATTTCGAATTGTCAAGGAACGTCGCGCGACGTTCGCACAAACGCCGTCGGCGATGCGGTGCCGGCCCGGCACGAAAACGCAAAATAAAAACCTTTTCAGTGCGGGTGATTGGACCGATACCGGGCTGCCGGCAACGATCGAAAGCGCCATCAGATCGGGCCATAATGCCGCCGCTGCGATTATCGCGTCCTAGGGCCAATGAGCACCGGCAATCACCCGTTTTCACTTTCCGATGAACGTTTATTGACAACCGTTGAATCATGACGCATTTACCGGGGAGTCATAGCAATAAAACATGCGACAAAATGATCGCTCGGGGCACATGAACGCAGCGAGGCAAGCCGAGGACAGGCATGGGCTTGTAGGCGGCGTAACGCGAAGCAAGCAAGACTTGTTTCTCGATTCCGTTGACGACATCGTCGACGAGGTTCGAGATGCCTTACGAACGCGGCAGCATGAAGATGGGCATTGGGTTTTCGAGCTTGAGGCCGACGCGACGATACCGGCCGAATATATCCTGCTTGAGCATTTCCTTGATGAAATCGATGATGCCGTTGAGGCGAAAATCGGTACCTATCTGCGCGAAAAGCAGGGTGACCATGGTGGGTGGCCGTTGTATCACGGCGGTGATTTTAATATTAGCGCCAGCGTGAAAGCCTATTACGCCTTAAAACTAACCGGCGAATCGCCTGACGCGCCGCATATGCTTCGCGCCCGCGAAACGATACTTCAGCATGGCGGGGCGGCTGAATGTAATGTTTTCACGCGGATCACATTGGCGCTGTTTGACCAGATGCCGTGGCGGGCGGTGCCGGTGATGCCGATAGAGATCATGCTGTTGCCGCGATGGTTTCCCTTCCACCTTTCCAAGGTGTCCTATTGGTCACGTACGGTAATCGCACCACTTCTGATCCTGATGGCCTTGAAACCCCGGGCGCGCAATCCGCGCGGCGTGCATATCGACGAATTGTTCGTGATGCCCGCCAATGAAGTACGGACCTATATGCACAATCCGACAGGGTCGCCATGGGGTGATTTGCTGATTGGATTGGATAAGATATTGCGTGTCGTTGAACGGCAGTTCCCTAAGAACAGACGGCAACGCAGTTTTCGCGCCGCGATAGATTTTATCCGCGAGCGGCTGAATGGCGATGATGGATTGGGTGGCATTTTTCCCGCGATGGCGAATACCGTGATGGCGTTCGATAGGCTTGGATATCCGAAAGATCATCCAGATCTTCTGACAGCCAAGGCAGCTATCCGCAAATTGCTTGTCCTTGAAGAAGACCGCGCCTATTGCCAACCCTGTTTATCACCGGTTTGGGATACCGGGTTGGCGGTACACGCTATGTTGGAAGCTGGTGAACCAAAGAATGGCGTGCCGCTGAACAAGGCGATGCGCTGGATGGCGGATCGTCAGGTCTTTGACGTCGTGGGGGATTGGGCGACTTACAGGCCCGGGCTCCGACCCGGAGGATGGGCGTTTCAATATGCGAATGATCACTATCCGGACGTCGATGATTCGGCTGTTGTCGCCATGGCCCTCGACCGGGCCAGTGATCCGAAAGTCAAGCAAGGGTTAAGCCGTGCGGTGGAGTGGATCGTCGGCATGCAAAGCAAGGATGGCGGCTGGGGATCGTTTGACGCTGAAAACACCCACCATTATTTGAACCATATACCCTTTGCCGATCATGGTGCGCTCCTTGATCCGCCAACCGAGGATGTAACGGCGCGCTGCGTCAGCATGCTCGCGCAAATTGGTGATGAAGCTGGCGTGGATGCGATCAGGCGCGGATTATCCTATTTGCGTGAAACGCAGCAGCCGGATGGGTCATGGTTCGGTCGCTGGGGCACGAATTATATCTACGGTACCTGGTCAGTTCTTTGTGC
>JAJFJC010000297.1 GCA_021774385.1 Alphaproteobacteria bacterium | reverse complement strand
GCATTGACGATACCGTTGGTGACCCGCAGCGGCGCGGTAATGCGCGCAGTCATGCCACCGATATTGACGACGCGGCCCCAGCGCTGTTCGCGCATGAAGGGAATGACTTCACGGGCGCAACGGATATACGCCATCAATTTGACGTTGATATGATACTGCCAGTCGTCGTCGGTCTGTTCATCGAACGGGGCCGGAATCGACGTGACCGCATTATTGACCAAAATATCGGCGCCCTGACCGGCGGCCTGCGATGCGTTCCTTACGAAACGCTGGATGTCTTCTAGCCGGCTGACATCCGCCTCGAATGCCCACGCACGGACCCCAAGGGCCTCGATTTCCAAAACGGTTTCGTCGAGCGTTTCCCGTGTCCGCCCACAGATCGCCACATCGACACCCTGTTCCCCAAGCGCAAGCGCCGTTGCCTTGCCAATGCCCCGGCTGCCACCCGTAACGAAAGCCGTTTTGCCTTTCAATCCAAAATCCATTTTTCTCTCTCCTTTTATTCGTCATCAAGCAGGCCACGCAGCCGGTACAATGCCTCCAGCGCGTCGCGCGGTGTCAGCCCATCGGGGTCAATATCAGCCAGCGCTTTTTCAACCATTGATTCTTCCGGTGCCACCGTGGCATCTGCTTGCCGCGCCGTCGCCGCGAATAGCGGTAAGTCATCCGACAACTGCGCGATTGCGCCTGACTGCTCCGACTGCTCCAAGGTCGCCAGAACTTCCTCCGCCCGGCCCACGACGATTTGTGGCAGCCCCGCCAGCTTGGCGACGTGAATCCCGTAAGACCGGTCGGCCGTACCCGGCGCGACTTCGTGCAAGAACACGACATCGCCATCCCATTCCTTGATCCGCATGGTATGCGGCGACAGTGCAGAGAGCCGCGCATTGAGACCTGTTAGTTCGTGATAATGCGTCGCGAATAAAGCCCGACACTCGTTGACATCATGCAAATGTTCGACAGACGCCCAGGCGATCGATAGCCCGTCGAAGGTCGCCGTGCCCCGGCCGATTTCATCAAGGATAACGAGGGACCGAGCGCTGGCCTGATTGAGGATGGCCGCCGTCTCGACCATCTCCACCATGAAGGTGGAACGGCCCCGCGCCAAATCGTCGGCGGCCCCGACACGGCTGAACAATCGGTCGACCACGCCGATCACCGCGGATTCCGCGGGAACGTAGGATCCCATCTGTGCCATTACCGCGATCAAGGCGTTCTGACGCAGAAACGTACTCTTACCCGCCATATTCGGTCCGGTTACCAACCACAACCGTTTGTCGCCGTTGAGGTCGCAATCGTTCGGCACGAAGGGCGCGCCGCCGGCGTCCAGCGAATCTTCAACGACGGGGTGTCGCCCCTTGGCAATCGTGAATGCCAAACCCTCTTCAACGCGCGGGCGACAGTATTGCCGCGCCATGGCCAGTTCAGCGAGCGCGGAGGCGACATCCAGCGTGGCAAGACCGCCCGCGGCGGCGGCAATATCGTCGGCACGGGCCGTCGTCTCCCGCACAAGATCGTCAAATAGCCGCAACTCCACAGACAGCGCCTTCTCCGCCGCTTCCGAAATATCGCGTGCCAGGTCCGCTAGTTCCGTCGTCGTGTAGCGCATTGCGCTGGCCAGGGTTTGGCGATGAATAAAATTTTCACCCATCTTGTCAGCGTGACGCGGCGTCACTTCGATGAAATACCCAAGCACATTATTATGGCGCACCTTCAGCGCGTCGACGCCAATCTCGCCGCGGTAACGAATCTGAAGATCGGCTATCAAACGCCGGCCTTCGTCGCGCAATTTCAGAAGTTCGTCGAGTTCCGAAGCGTAGCCACTACGAATGAAACCGCCGTCACGCGCCATGAGCGGCAGATCGTCCGCCAGGGCCCGCGCCAACCTGTCGCGCAACACGTCATGATTTTCAAACGCCGCGCATGCCGCCGTGACTTCATCAGGCAAAGCCGAGTCAAGATGGCTTAGCAACGCGTGAATGTCGGCGGCGGCAGCGAGACCATCTCGGATCGCCAAAAAATCGCGCGGCCCGCCCCGTTGAACCGACAGCCGGCTCAAGGCGCGGATCATGTCGGGGCAACGGCGCAGGTGCGCGATCAGGTCGCCCCGTAGCATCTCATTGTCGAGAAACAATTGGATCGAATCGAGCCGGCTGGCAATAGCCACCGGGTCCGTCAACGGCGCCGCAAGCCGCGCGGCAAGCATGCGCGCACCAGGTCCCGTCACCGTGCGGTCGATCGCAGCCAATAAGCTGCCCTTACGACCGCCACCCAGACTTTGCGTCAGCTCCAAATTGGCCCGCGTCGCAGCATCGATTTCCAGAACTGTTCCGGCGGCCAGTTTTCGCGGCGATGCGAGGCGCGGCATTGTGTCGACTTGGGTAAGCGCCACATAGTCGATGAGCGCACCCGCGGCAGCCAGCTCCGACCGTTCGAAAATTCCGAAGGCATCCAAAGCCGCAACATCATAATGCGCCTCCAGCCGGCGTCGGGCGTTTTCGGAATCAAAGCGACTGTTCGGCAATGGCGACAGAACGGCATTCCATTGCGCGAACAGGTCGAACAAGTTTGGTCTTTGCAGCATCCGCTCAGGCACCAGCAATTCACCCGGCGATACCCGTGACAACGCGGCGCTCAGACCGGCCTCGTCAACCTGCTGCACTGTAAATTCGCCCGTGGAAATATCGAGCCATGCCAAGCCGGTTTTGCCACCGGCATCGGCCAGTGCCGCAAGATGATTGTGCGCCCGCGCATCGAGTAACGAATCTTCGGTCAAGGTACCTTGCGTGACAAGCCGGACGACGGCACGGTTGACGACCGATTTCGGACCGCGCTTTTTTGCTTCCGCCGGATTTTCCGTCTGTTCGCAGACCGCAACCTTGAAACCGTTGCGGATCAACCGGGAAAGATAGGCGTCCGCCGAATGTACCGGCACGCCGCACATCGGAATGTCCGCGCCCTTGTGGCTGCCCCGTTTGGTGAGCGCTATATCGAGTGCCGCCGAAGCCGCAACCGCGTCGTCAAAAAACAATTCGTAAAAATCGCCCATGCGATAAAACAGCAGGCAGTCATCATGCTGTTCCTTGATCGCCAAATACTGCACCATCATTGGTGTCGCGGTGGGCTTGTGGGTTGTCACGCTCATGGGGGGCAAGTCATAACATGGTTGTCCGGCGACCCCAATGCACGAGAACGATTGTAAAGACGGAGCAATACATAATGAGCGATTATTCCGGACCCACCGCCACCGAACGCACGAAAGCCTGCCTCGACGCGATTGAAAAGTTTGACGGCGCCGTCAACGCAATGATCACCGTGACATCAGATGAGGCATTGCGGCAGGCACAGGTCGCCGATGACGCCGCAGCCGAAGGGCGTTGGCTCGGCCTGCTGCACGGCATGCCCATCGCGATCAAGGACAACATTATGACGGCCGGTGTGCGCACCACATCCGGATCGTCATTCTTCGCCGATCACGTGCCCAACCAAAATGCCGCAGTGACGCAACGCCTACTTGATGCCGGCGCGGTCATCACCGGCAAGGCAACAATGCACGAATTTGCCTTCGGCATCCGGTCCGACAATCCCGTATCGGGACAATGCCGCAACCCGTGGAACCCGAGCCGTATTCCGGGCGGGTCGAGCGGTGGCTCCGGCGCGGCGGTCGCGGCAGGCATGTGCGTCGGCGCCCTTGGTTCCGATACGGGCGGCTCGGTACGGCTGCCTGCCTCGATCAATGGCATCAGCGGCTTGCGGCCAACCCACGGCCGGGTGCCAAATCATGGCTCAACCCCCGTCAGCGCGACACTGGACACCATCGGCCCAATGGCGCGCAGCGTTGCCGACGTCGCGCGCATCTTTGCGGTCATTGCCGGACACGACGAACGCGATCCCTTGTCGGCAGACCGGCCGCTGGAAAATTTTCTGCCAACCCTCAACGACTCGATCGAGGGTGTGAGGATTGGCGTTCCCCGATCCTTCTATTTCGATGACACCGACCCGGAGATAGAATTCGCGGTCCGAAGCGCCGCCAACGTACTGGCCGAAGCCGGCGCCGTGCTGGTCGATATCGATGTCCCCGGCGCAGGCGAGATGCAGCACTGGGCAACCATCCTCATCTTTTCCGATGCCTGCGCCTTCCATGCGCAACGATTGCGGCAAAACCCGGAAAAGTTTTCCAAGCCCGTTTTCGATCGCATGTCGGAAGGTTTGAAATTTACCGCGGTCGATTACGCCAATGCGCTACGCACGAGAGAAAGTTGGAAAAATCAGTTCCGTCAGACCTTTCGCGAAATCGATATGCTACTTTCGCCGACCTTGCCGACACCGGTGCCACCCATCGAAGAAGACAAGTCGTTGCTCGAAGCGACGAAGCACGCGACGCGCAATACCTATGCCGGCGCGCTAGGTCAACTGCCGGGCCTATCGATTCCCTGCGGCTTCGGTTCCGACGGCATGCCAATCGGGCTTCAACTCGAAGCGGCATGGTGGCAGGAGCCCCTGCTGCTGCGCGTCGGCTGCACCTACCAGGCGCGGACCGATTGGCACCTGCGAAAGCCACCCCTTCTTCCAACCTCTTAGCTTGCCTAAAAAAACGATTTCAGCCCACACCGCATACTTAAAGCCTTGCATGGTAACCCTGTTTCGCGTTTAGGATGGCGCAAGAACCGAGTCCAGCGCACACCGCCGATTGGCGAAACAGAATAGAGGGCGGGCCATTAACCCGCGTGGTAAGCATGGCAGACAAGAGAATTAACGAAGAAGCCGCCCTCCGGTTTCACGCACGCGGCCGGCCCGGCAAACTGGAAATTACCCCGACGAAGCCGCTGACGACACAGTACGACCTGTCTCTCGCCTATTCGCCCGGGGTGGCGTTCCCCTGCCTGCGGATCGAGGAAGATCCGGATCTCGCTTACGATTATACTAATCGCGGCAATCTGGTCGGCATTATCTCAAATGGCACGGCGGTCCTGGGGCTCGGCAATATCGGCGCCCTGGCCTCCAAGCCCGTCATGGAAGGCAAGGCCGCTTTGTTCAAGCGCTTCGCCGATATCGACGGTATCGACCTTGAAGTCGACACGACGGACGTCGATGACTTCGTCAATTGCGTCCGCTTTCTCGGCAAATCCTATGGCGGCATCAATCTCGAAGATATCAAGGCGCCGGAATGTTTCATTATCGAGCAACGCCTGCGCGAGCTGCTCGATATTCCGGTCTTTCATGACGATCAGCACGGCACCGCCATCATCGCCACCGCCGGGCTGATCAACGGGTTGCACCTGACAGGACGCGATCTCAAAAACACCCGCCTCGTCGTGAACGGCGCCGGCGCGGCATCGATCGCCTGCGTGGAGTTGATCAAGGCAATGGGCATGCCGCATGACAATGTCATCATCTGCGACAGCCGCGGGGTCGTATATGCCGGCCGCCAAGACGGCATGAACCAATGGAAATCGGCACATGCCGTGGAAACCGACCTGCGGACGCTCGGCGACGCCCTAAAAGATGCCGATGTCTTCTTCGGGCTATCGGTAAAAGACGCCGTGACGCCGGAGATGGTGAAGTCGATGGCGAACCAACCGCTGATCTTCGCCATGGCCAATCCCGATCCCGAAATTTCCCCGGAAGCCGCGCAAGCGGCGCGCTCCGACGCGATTATCGCCACCGGGCGCTCGGATTACCCCAACCAGATCAATAATGTCCTCGGTTTTCCGTACATCTTTCGAGGAGCCCTCGACGTCCGCGCATCGGAAATCAACGACGCGATGAAAATAGCCGCCGCCAATGCGCTCGCTGAACTGGCTCGCGAAGATGTTCCCGACGAAGTCGACGCCGCCTATGGCGGCCGGCGGCTGAGCTTTGGTCCCGACTATCTGATTCCCGTGCCTTTCGATCCCCGCCTCATTATCGCGGTACCCGAGGCGGTGGCCCAGGCAGCAATGGACAGTGGCGTCGCACGGCGGCCGATCGTCGATATGGATCGGTATCGCAGTGAATTATCGGCGCGCCTCGACCCGCTGGCGCCGACAATGAATTTCATTTTCGAGAAATTGCGCGCCAATCCGAAACGCACGGTTTTCGCCGAGGGCGAAGAAGACCGCGTCATCCGCGCCGCCATGGCCTATCGCGACCGGGGCTACGGCACCGCGGTTCTGATTGGCCGCGATGAAGAAGTCGCCGAGAAAATGGAGACGATGGGAATCGGGGAATCCGGTGGCCTTGAAGTGCACAACGCCCGCCTGTCATCGAATAACAAAAAGTATACCGACTTTCTGTACAGCCGCCTCCAGCGGCAGGGCTTGCTATACCGGGATTGCCAGCGGCTCGTGAATCAGGACCGCAATGTCTTTGCCGCCTGCATGGTCGCGTGCGGCGATGCCGAAGCCATGGTTACTGGCGCGACCCGCAGCTTCGCAGTGGCGTTCGACGATGTAACGCGGGTCTTCGACCCGCTGCCAGATGCGCATATCATTGGATTGCAAATCGTCATCGCGCGCGGCCATACACTTTTTATCGCGGACACCCGCGTCAACGAGGTTCCCGATGCCGAAACCCTAGCCGACATCGCCATGCAAAGCGCGAATTATGCGCGGTTGTTTGGTCACGAACCGCGGGTCGCACTGCTGTCCTATTCGAATTTCGGTCAGCCCTTGGCGCCGAATACCGAACGCCTGCGCGAGGCTGTCCAGATACTCGATCAACGCGGCGTCGATTTCGAATATGATGGTGAAATGGCGGCC
>JAJFJC010000296.1 GCA_021774385.1 Alphaproteobacteria bacterium | reverse complement strand
TTGCCCATCGTCAATAACAGTTCCGGCGCACAACATTTTGGCGTCGCGAAGATGCTGGATCGCGGCTGCGTGGCCAAAGTGATCTGCAGTTTCCCTTGGGGCCGGGAATCGATGGTCTTCAAGGACCTCTACGATGCCGGCAAGGTCGATCTCGAAATCGTGCCGCAGGGGATCCTCGCCGAACGGATGCGCGCCGCCGGTGCCGGTCTCGGCGGTATCCTCTCGCCCAGTGGAATCGGCACGGAAATCGCCGAGGGCAAACCCACCCACACCATCAATGGCGCGGAATATCTTATCGAGGCGGCACTGCCCGGCGACATCGCGCTAATCAAGGCGACCAAGGTCGACCCACGCGGCAATCTGATCTACCGGCTGGCCTCGCAGAACATGAACCCGGTGATGGCGATGGCGGCAAAATACACCATCGTCGAGGCGGATGCGGAAGTCGCCCTCGACGACCTCGACCCCGAACACATCATGACACCGGGCGTCTTCGTCGACCGCTATATCATCACCGGGCGCTACAAACCCGAAGCTTGGGACGGCGCCTGGGAGGAAACGGGATCATGAGCGATGGCAAAAGGCTGAACCGCGATCAAATCGCCAAGCGCGTCGCGGCGGAGCTACAGGATGGCTGGCTGGTCAATCTCGGCCTCGGCATCCCGACCCTCGCCGTCAATTACATCCCCGAGGGCCGCGACGTGCTGTTCCACAGCGAGAACGGCATCATCGGCATGGGCCCTCGCCCCGATGATGCGGATGTCGACGTCGATTTGATGAGCGCCGGCAAGGGCGCCGTGACGCTGGTCCCCGGTGCCGCGTTCGTGCACCACGCCGATTCCTTCGCCGTCGCGCGCGGCGGCCGCCTCGACGCCGCCATCCTGGGCGCCTATCAGGTCGCCGACAATGGCGACTTCGCCAATTGGCGCCTGCCCAATAAACATGTCGGTGGTATTGGCGGCGCCATGGATATCGCCGTCGGCGCACAGCGCGTCTTCATCACCATGAGCCAAACCGACAAGGACGGCACGCCGAAACTGGTGGAAAAACTGACCTACCCGCTGACAACGCGGGGCTGCGTGACGAAGGTTTTCACCGACATGGCGGTAATCAGCATCTCGCCGGAGGGATTCGTGCTCGACGAAGTGGCGCCGGGATTCACGCCGGGCGATATTGTCGAGCGGATGGCGGCGACGCTCCACGTCCCCGGCACGGTGGGAACGGTTGCGGCGTAACATAAACGCCTAGTAGAGAATAGAGCGCCCAGCGTACCCTGCCGCTGAAGCTGAATGTTGGGCAATACGCTAAAATTTCTTAAGCCTCGACGATATCGTCTTTCAAACTTAAGACAAAGCCAGCAATATCATCACATTCCTGTTTGGGAACCTGCAACGCTTCCATGGTGGCGACAGCATGGCCGATGAAAGCATTCCAATCGCTTTCCGATATGCCCATACCGACATGGGAAAGCTTCATATCGCGGCCCGTGTAGACCATTGGTCCGCCGGCATTGGTGCATAGATAGTCAATCAGCAGCTGTTTTTCTCTCGCGATACCGTCAGATCCACGGTTTTGCCAAAAACGGCCCAACAATTCATCGCCTTGCAAACGTGGCATCAAATTACCGACGAATCCTACAATTCCGTCATAACCACCCAGACGTGCATATAATGTTTGTTCGTTCATTCAAGTTTTCCTTCACTATGAACCCACTCGGCGGGCTCATTCTGCTAATGTCGGTTTATGCTGATTATGCTCAGCGTCTGACTTAACCGAGGTTTAGTTAAAGAGACGTTTGTCTGTTTCAACTATTTGACAGGACGGGCAGCCCATATTTTTCGACATCTGAATCTACCGATCGCACACTGCCATAACGCGCAGCTACAATATAGTAATTCCTTATATAGAGTGCTGTCATGGACTTCGACTGCTTCGTCGAATGCCTAACGACTGCGCCCTACTCCGGCACCAACGGCACGCACAATTCCATGCCTGGCACACTGATCCCGCCTCGGTTGCCGATTTCGGTGCTGAGATAGCGTTCCAGGAAACTGTCCGGCAGAGGGCGAGCGTCGTCGGGGCTGAGCCACAGACGTAACAGGTGGCGCTTGCGCTCGACCTCTGGCCAATCCTCGAAATCGGCGCGGGCATGTAGGATTTGGTGGTTGTGTAGGATCTGGATATCGCCCGGCTCGAAAGCCATTTTGAGACAATTTTCCTCGGTGATGGTGTCGAACAGGTCGAGCGACGCCTTCTGAGCCTCTGTCATCGGCGGCAGTTCCGGAAAGCGGTCGCAGGACTCCGCATAGTCGCGTGAGAAGGTCGTCGACAGCAGTCCCTCGTGATAATGGAACATCGCCGAGGGGTAATACGGTTTCTTGCCTTCCGGCACTTCGCCGCGCCGGTCGCGCCAGAATGGCTGATACATTACCTCCCACAATGCGCGGTCTTGCCGCCACATCTCGTCATGCACGGTAATCGAGCTGCAAATGCTGCTCTCGCCGCCCGATTTGGATTTCTGCAGGCACATCAGCGACACCATGTCGACGCTGTCGGTGTGGTAGAGCTGGCGCACCTTGGTTTGGTAGATACGCGTCTTGCCCGGGTTCTTGAACGCATCGAAGCGCGCGCCGAGATCGCAGACATGTCCCAACACATGACCCTTGCCGTTCTGTGAACGTGCGTTGCCGAAATACCGGCCGAGCCCGTAATAGACGCGCGCGGATTCCTCGATTGTGTAGTCACCCACCGGAACGCCGCGCAAGACAACGAAGCCGCGGCCCTGCAACAATTCGCGGCGCATATCGTCGAGGACCGGGCCAAGCGCCGGCAAGGTGAAATCCTCGCGGGTTATATCGATGATCTCCTTGTCTCGGGTCCGCCGCAACGCATCGTCGAGTTCCGCCACCTCCCCGTCCGATAGGGTATACAGCCACTCGTCGGTCCGCCGCGCCATGTCAACACCACGCCACGCGGCCGGTCCGCCAATCGGTCCCGGCGCCATTTCCGCCGTCA
The DNA here is from genome assembly GCA_021774385.1 of Alphaproteobacteria bacterium. Lineage (GTDB taxonomy): Bacteria > Pseudomonadota > Alphaproteobacteria > UBA8366. The sequence continues at coordinate 1,344 of JAJFJC010000296.1, read as the reverse complement.
CACCCGCCGACAAATATCCTTCCTCGAACTCCGCCACAGCGCTCATCGCTCACACCTATCAGTATTTTCGGTGCGGAAATCCTAGCGCGAACAGTATCGGCGGCACAAATTCGGCAGTGCAAATTCGGCAGTGAAGGTCGAATAGACTACTGTTCACGAAACAATTGCAGGGAGGAATAGGCATGGCGCTCATCGCCATCGGTGGCATTCAGCACGAGACCAACACCTTCGCGCCGACCAAGGCCGGACTCGACGCCTTCACGACGGGCGGCAGCCGGCCGCCGCTGACCACGGGCGCTGACCTGTTCCCGAGGGTGAAGGGTAAGAACCTGCCGATCGCCGGATTCGTCGATCAGATCGAGGCACTCGACCATCACGTCACCGCGCTGACCTGGGGTGCCGCGTCGCCGTCGGATGTCGTGACGGAACATGCGTTCGAACATATTGCCGGACTGATCCTCGGCGGGCTCAAATCCGCCCCACCCTACGACGCGGTTTATCTGTGCCTGCACGGCGCGATGGTGACGGAACATTTACAGGATGGCGAAGGCGAATTGTTGCGCCGTGTCCGCGAGCATATTGGACCGGAGATGCCACTGGTTGCCAGCCTCGACCTGCATTGCAACACGACACCGGAGATGATCGCCCATGCCGACCTGATGGTCGCGTACCGTACCTACCCGCATGTCGACATGGCGGACACGGGCGCGCGCACCGCCCGTTTACTTGACGAAATTCTGCGCCGGGGAACCAAGCCCGCCAAGGCCTTCCAGCAAATTCCGTTCCTGATCCCGCTCAACTGGCAATGCACGATGATGCAGCCGGCACAGGGCCTCTATCAAAGGCTCGCTGAACTGGAAATGGGCGACGTGATGCATACCTCCTTCACGCCCGGCTTCCCCGCCGCCGACATCCACCATTGCGGCCCCTCGGTCTTCACCTATGGCTGGACCGAGGACGCGGCACGGGCATCCTGCCAACGTCTCGCCGATGACGTGAATGGATTGGAGGCCGCGTTCGCCGGCACGATCTACGATCCCGACAGCGGCGTTCTGGAAGCCATGCGCCTCGCCGCGACGGCGTCGCGTCCCATCGTTATCGCTGACACGCAGGACAATCCCGGCGCCGGCGGCGACAGCAACACCGCGGGCATGCTGCGCGCCCTGGTCGTGAACCGGGCCGAAGGCGCGGCGCTCGGCCTGATGATCGACCCAACGGCCGCCGAAATCGCCCATCGCGCCGGCGCGGGTGCGGAAGTGAACCTCACCTTCGGCGGCCATTCAGGCTTCGACGGCGACGAGCCCTTCGAGGCCCTTTACACCGTCGAGCAACTCCACGACGGCC
>JAJFJC010000295.1 GCA_021774385.1 Alphaproteobacteria bacterium | reverse complement strand
TGCCGGCGGCGTATCCGGCCAGGATATCGATTTCCTGACGCTCGCCGCGCAGGCCGAATGGAGCGGGTTCAATCTGGCCGTGGCCTGGACTGGGCGCGACACGGACGCGGCGGTGGATCAAGACGATTATCAGTTCCAGATATCCGCCGGCTACGCGTTCGATTTCGGCCTGACCTTCGATGTCGGTTGGAAAATCGCCGAGGAAGCGGATGTGGAAACGAGAACCTTGGGTGCCATCGCCACCTATACCTTTGAATTTTGATCCGATTGGATTCCGGCCGCGAACGCGGTAGGAATTAAATAGACGGGAAGGAAACGTGACATGCTCCGCAGAATTCTGATTACAGCTCTCATCGCGGGGTTTCTTTCCGGGATCGCGATTTCCGTCGTGCAGGAGTTCACGACGACACCGATCATTCTCCATGCCGAGGAATTCGAAGGCGCGGGCGGCGAGCACAAACACAGTCAGGCCAGCGCCGTTCCACGTATCATTCTCGCCAAGGGCGAACCGGCGAATACCGTGGAAAAAGCATGGGGACCGTCGGAAGGACTGGAACGCACGGCCTTCACAACCCTGGCCAATGTTTTGACCGGTGTCGGGTTCGCTCTCATCCTGGTGGCATGTTTTGCCCTCGCCGGGCGTCCCGTGAATGGACAGTCGGGTGTGCTATGGGGGTTGGCCGGTTTCGCCGTCTTCACGCTTGCTCCGGCTCTGGGACTCCCGCCCGAGGTCCCAGGCTCGATGGCTGCCGAACTTATGCCTCGTCAAACGTGGTGGTTTTCGTGCGTTGCCGCGACGGCGGTAGCCCTTTGGCTGCTCGTGTTCCGCGCGGGCGTGGCGTGGAAAGTCGCCGCGATCGCGTTACTGGCGCTGCCCCATATTATCGGCGCACCGCACCCGGTCCGGATCGGCGGGGCGGTGCCGCCCGAACTCGCGGGACACTTCGCCGCCGCGTCGATCGTGACGGCTTGTATTTTCTGGTCCGTGCTGGGCTGGGTCTCGGGACGGGTCTGGGAATATCAGGAACAGAGATAGGGAACCAAGGCGATGAAGTTCGGCGGCGTGGTGGCCACCAAAATCGACGATTGGGGGATCTTCCCCTATCTGGAAGAACTCGGCTATGACAGCGCCTGGGCACCGGACTCGCAGATGATCTGGTCGGATTGCTATGCAACCTTGGCGTTGGCGGCGCATCACACCAACCGTATCCGGCTTGGCACGGGGGTGGCGATTGCCGGTACGCGGAGCGCGCCGGTGACGGCCCATTCGATTGCCACGATTAACAAGCTGGCGCCGGGCCGCACCGTTCTCGGCATCGGGACGGGTCACACGGCGATGCGGATCATGGGGCAGAATCCCATGCCGCCGAGCAAGTTCCGCGATTATTTGCGGGTCGTGCGCACGTTGCTCGATGGCGGGGAGGTTGAATATGAAGGCCAGCCTATCCGCTTTCTCGATCGGCAGTTGGAAAGTATCAACACGGACGATCACATCGACATCTACGTGGCCGCCAATGGACCGAAGGCGCTGGCGGCGGTGGGCGCCTATGGCGATGGCCGCATTGGGGCGGGCAACGAGCCGGTGAAGCTGTTTCAACGCAATATGGAGCGGGTCCGGCGCGGTGGCGATGACGTTGGTAGAACGCTCCCCGATCCATTCCCCGCATCGGTTTTGACCTATGCCTGCGTATTGCGGCCAGGCGAGAAGATGACCGCGGACCGCGTCGTGGAGGAAGTCGGTTCGGCGGCGCTGTCGAGCCTGCATTTCTGGTATGAGATCTATATGCAGCGCCGCGATGACGGGTTTATCCAGGACAGCATCCGACCGCTCTGGGACGACTACAAGGCATACGTGGAAGCGGAAATGCCGCTCGAACGCCGCCACCAAAAACTCCACGAAGGCCATTGCGCCTTCATGCCCGAAGTCGAGCGCCGCTTCGTGACGCCGGAACTGATCGCCGCGACCGGCGGGCTGGTGGGTGGGCCGGATGAAATCCTGGAACGCATCGGTACGCTGGAAGCGGGCGGGCTGAATGAAATCCTCCTTCTGCCCCCCGTAGCCGTGGCGCGGAAAAATTTCAAGACCTTCGCGGATGAAATTATGGCGCGGTATTAGCCGGCCCGTTCTCTGTAGGATCGGCACGCGATTGAGAGATGGATGCTCGGGTCAAGCCCAAGTAAGACGATACTGGGGGTCGGGCGTTGGCGCCTTTTGGACCGGTTTTTATTCGCTTAGCGCGCGCGTCAGGTGAAATTTTTGTTGCATGCGGGTGCGGTTGGCACATTTATTATTCATGGGTTCGGTTCGTCGAGTGGAGATTGCGTGCCCGGTGTCCGATTAAACCAAAAAACTTTGAGGAGCGAGCGTATGGGTAGCACATCGGAACGCGCCGTTTTCGCGGGAGGGTGTTTCTGGGGTATGCAGGATTTGATCCGGAAATTGCCGGGCGTGTTGTCCACGCGCGTCGGCTACACCGGTGGCGACGTTCCGAATGCCACCTATCCCAACCATGGCACCCATGCGGAAGCCATCGAGATCGAATTCGATCCAAGCAAAATTGGCTTCCGGGACCTGTTGGAGTTTTTCTTTCAAATCCATGATCCATCCACGGCCAATCGGCAAGGCAACGATATGGGAATGTCATACCGATCCGGAATCTACTATGTCAGCGAGGCGCAGAAGACGGAGGCCGCGCGCACCATCGCGGATGTCGACGCGTCGGGCCTTTGG
>JAJFJC010000294.1 GCA_021774385.1 Alphaproteobacteria bacterium | reverse complement strand
CAGTAAAACCAGACCAGCTATCAATAAAAACAGAATTCGCCGCATCGTCTTTCACGCCCCCGTATACCGTATGGAATTAAAACAAACGGGCCCGAGGTGTAAAATAAATTGGCGTCCCCTAGGGGAGTCGAACCCCTGTTTCCGGCGTGAGAGGCCAGCGTCCTAGGCCACTAGACGAAGGGGACGTGACCGGGTGGGCCTTTTAGCAGGTATTCCGCGCGTCGATCAACTGTTTTAGCAGCCACAACACGAACCAGAAGCGGGCATTCCCCGGGAAATTTTGTCCAAAAAAATATCAGAATATGCCAGGATAGCTTCCGAAAACATTGTGTCGACCGAACTATTTGCCGGTTCGCTAACAGGTACACTAAACGCATGATCCGGAATACCGCCAACCGAAGAATGACCCTCGCCAAGGACGCCGTGATGACGGTGGCCGGCTTAACCATGGTCGCGACACCGCTTGCGCTCTGGATGTCACCCGATACAACGGTCTTCTACGCGACGCTGATGATTTGTGGCATCGCCTATCTCGTGACGGTTCTGCTGGCGCGGCTCGAATAGTCGAACATCACACCGTCGCGGCGTGGCGTCGCGCGCTATCGACAAAGCTGGTTACGGCTTCCAGCGGGGTATCGAAGGCGGTCACCAGACGGACGCATTGCGGGCCGCCGGCGGCCCAGGGGTAAAACATAAATCCATCTGCCTCCAGCCCGTCGCGTACTGCTTCGGGCAAGGTCACGAACAGCTCATTCGCTTCCACCGGGTACAGAAACGTAACGCCCTTGATCTCGGCGAGGCCGGCGGCCAGCCGGGCGGCCATCTCATTGGCATGGCGCGCATTTGCGAGCCACAAATCGTCCCTCAGATAGGCATCGAACTGCGCCGACAGAAACCGCATCTTCGAGAACAGATGTCCGGCCCGCTTGCGCCGGAACCGGAACCCGTCGGTCAACTCAGGGCGAAAGAAGATGACCGCTTCCGCCGCGAGCGCGCCATTCTTTGTCGCACCGAATGACAGCGCATCGACGCCCACGCGCCAACTCGCCTCGGCCGGCGAACAGCCAAGTGTAAGAATCGCGTTCGCAAAACGGGCACCGTCGACATGCAAGCCAAGACCGTGCGCCTGGCAAACCGCCGATATCGCCGCGATCGAATCCGGCTTGTAAACCGTACCGGCTTCACTCGCCTGGGTTAGGCTGACGGCGGACGGTTGAGAATGATGTTCAACCCCGGCCCAACCCGCGCCCAGCGCGGTCTCGAGCGATGCCGCGTCCAATTTTCCATCGGTGCTGTCCACGGTGACCAGTTTCGCGCCCCCGGTATAGAATTCAGGCGCGCCGCATTCGTCCACATTGACGTGGCTGTCGGGGTGGCAATAGACCACGCCATAAGGCGGGCACATGGCCGAAAGGGCGAGCGAATTCGCTGCCGTCCCCGTTGCGACGAGATACGCCGTCAAATCCGTTTCGAATATCTCGCGGAGCTGCTGCTCAACCTTTGCGGTAAGCGGGTCAGCGCCATACGGCATAACGGAACCGTCGCCGGCACGGGTAAGCGCATCGAGGATTTCAGGCGACGCGCCGGCGACGTTGTCGCTGCAAAAATTCCAACCCTTCATGGTGCCGCCTTCAATTTGATCGTGCCGGTTTGCGCGCCCGTAGCGAGATCGAATATCCGCAATTCCGCAACGCCGTCCGGCGTCCGAACATCAACGATAGCGCGGCCCCCATCAATCGAAATACCGTCAATCTTGGCCCCAGGCGGCAAGCTATGCTCAACCATGCCAAATGGAGTCGTAGAAGGCGCTGGGGAATCGCTCTTCTCACCGTCTACTTTCGTCATCAATCCGTATACGAGTAGGCCCATTCCCGCGAAAATGAGAACACCCATGATTATCACGAGGGCCTTGAGCGCCTGCATGGTATGATTTCCGTCCCAATGTTACCGATAGCCAGCGAGCCCAATTCGTGACCAAAGAGGTTTTATCCCACATCGTCTTAGAAGGCGAAGAAGGCGACCGGCTTGACCGCCTGCTCGCCCGAACTTTCCCCACGCTTTCGCGCACACGGGCGAAAGCGCTGATCGAAGACGGTGCCGTCACTGCCGGAGCCGAGACGATAAAGGACCCATCCTATAGGGTCAAACAGGGCCAACCGATCGCCGTTGCGGTTCCCGAAGCACGGACGCCGCATGTCCAGCCACAAAATATCCCCCTCGACATCCGGTTTGAGGACGATGACGTCCTCGTCCTCGACAAACCGGCGGGTTTGGTGGTGCATCCCGCGCCGGGGCATCACGACGGCACGCTTGTCAACGCGTTGTTGGCGCATTGCGGCGATAGCCTATCCGGCATCGGTGGTGTTCGCCGGCCAGGAATCGTGCATCGAATTGATAAGGATACGAGCGGACTTCTGGTGGTCGCGAAGAACGATGCCGCGCATGCGGCATTGGCGGTTCAATTTGAAAAACACACGGTGGAGCGGGCCTATACGGCGGTGGTTTGGGGAACGCCGACCAGCGCCGATGGCGTCATCGAGGGCAATATCGGCCGCAATCCGCGCAACCGCAAGAAAATGGCCGTCCTGCCCGCGCCGCGCGGCAAACCCGCGCTTACGCACTACAAGATCATGCGACGTTTCGGTCTTCATGCCGCGGTCATCGAATGCCGGCTCGCAACGGGCCGCACGCACCAAATTCGGGTTCACTGCACCCATATCGGACATCCTCTCATCGGCGACCCGCTCTATGGACGCGCAAGGGCCGCACGGCTCGAAAAATTGACCGAGGAAGCCGTAACCCACGTCAAGGCATTCGCGCGCCAAGCCCTACACGCGAGCGTGATTGGGTTTGATCACCCATCGAGCGGAGACCAAATTCGGATAGAAAGCGACTTACCTAACGATATTAAACAGTTAATTAGTATTTTATGATCAATATGTCGGTTATATAAATTACATAATTTTTGTGGAAAACCTTGCATTTGGGCCTAAAAGCCTTAAATACGCCATAATATGAAATTACAACTCATATTCAGAGGATATGGCCTCAGCGCACAGGAACGAGGAGTTTCGCTGAAATGACTACACTTCCCAGTCTCACGATCAGCCCGGAGGGTAACCTCCAACGCTATCTGAACGAAATCCGGTCGTTCCCCATGTTAACGGCCGACGAGGAATATGTGTTGGCACGGTCGTTTAGTGAACATGACGACGTACACGCCGCCCACAAGATGGTAACCAGCCATCTCCGGCTCGTCGCCAAGATCGCGATGGGATATCGGGGCTACGGCCTTCCGTTGAACGAACTGATTTCCGAGGGCAATGTCGGCTTGATGCAAGCAGTGAAACGGTTCGATCCCGAACGCGGTTTCCGGCTCGCTACCTATGCGATGTGGTGGATAAGGGCATCGATCCAGGAATACATCCTGCATTCATGGTCGCTTGTAAAAATCGGCACCACGGCAGCGCAAAAGAAACTGTTCTTCAACCTGCGCAAACTCAAGGGACGCCTGCAGGCAATCAATGACGGTGATCTGTCGCCGGAGAACGTCAAAAAAATCGCCGAGGAACTCAGCGTTCCCGAACATGATGTCGTCTCCATGAATCGGCGTCTCGCCGGCGGCGATCATTCGCTGAACGCCCCTCTCCGCGCCGACAATGAAGGCGAATGGATGGATTGGCTGGTCGATGAATCGGAAAGCCAGGAAGTCGTCGTCGCTGAAAACGAAGAACTCAGCAAGCGACGGGCGCTCTTGCAGGATGCCATGGGTACTCTAAAGGAGCGTGAACGGCACATACTGACCGAACGGCGGCTTAAGGATGAACCGACGACACTTGAGGACTTAAGCCAAGTCTACGGAATCAGTCGCGAGAGGGTTAGGCAAATAGAGGTCCGCGCGTTCGAAAAGTTACAAAAGGCTATTCGTAACGCCGCCGTCGAACAGCGGCTCGCCGCGCAACTCTAGTACGATGTTTCTGAATCACACCAGTCTCAAAATGCTGGTGGGCTGATTCACGGCAAAACCAAGGGTCAAGAAGGCGGGGCTAGCTGGGCGGCTGGTTCCGATTCTTGACCGGACTCGTTATCCTCATCGTCGTCATCATCACTGAGTTCGGCTCCCATCGCACCGAGCCTGACATTTCGGCCCCAATTCTCGATCAGTTCTTTCTGCCGCGCTTTCAAGGTGGTTTCCCGCATATCGGACGTTACCGCCAAATAGGCCGCGACAACGGGAGGCGTGGCAAACAAAATCATCCAGCCAACAGCGGCGCTGCTGTACATCACAAGCAAGTTAAACGGATCGGATATGATCGATACGAGGGTCTCGAATTCCCATACGCCCCCCCCACGCCACAAATCGATTGCATAGGGCAGGCAACCGCTAAAATTCAAATAACCGACGGCCCTCGTCGTGTATTTCGAAGGATGGCGATCCATAATGAAAAAAGCCACGAGAGTGGGCGCCATTCCAATCAATAAAAGGATAAAGGTCGGAAGCGCGACAAAGCCGACAACCGGCGCAAGCACCCATGCGACCATGCCGCCGCCCGGCGCCTTCTTTGCCTTCCCGTTCTTCTTGCTCGCACTCTTTGCCATGTCGCCTCTAAAACAAGAAAGTCACGGCGACTATGCCGATAAATGCGACTGTTGTCAGAACACCAGAGACAAACGACGAAACTTGCGCACCCAGTTCGCGCGCTATGGTTGGTCTGTTTTCCTTATCATATTCGAGCTGGGACAAGCGCTGCGTCGTCTCGCTGTATTCCTGCATCGCCGCATGAAACCGACGCTCGTCGTTGTTCAAGACATCGGCATTGTCGACGACAGCTAATACCTCCATGAGCCGGCCGGATTCCGCCGCCTCGCTCATCGCCTTGCTGATCGATTTTCGCGTCTGGCGATTATGAAGCCGATTTATCGTTGGCGCGAGAACCGCAGCAGCCAACGCCGATAACTTAGGAAACGGCGTCACCCGTCGGCTTTTTTCCTGAACATTCGACAAAAGCCGGATCGAGGCGAGCAACGGCAGATGTGGGTCTGCCTGGTTATCAAGGTCACGAAATTCATTGCCCCGGTGGTTGGTGAAATGAGTCGCGATGAAGCCCGCGATATGCCGGTCGACGAGAAACCGGACCTCGGGATCCTCACCCGCCAACGATTCAAACGATGGCAGTAACTGTTCCATCTCGATTACATAATAGGTCTCTATGATCGGCGATTTACAGGGGATATGGGGGTTTAAGTCATAAATAACGCGTTCGATGCCCTCTCCCATGCTCGTACGCGTCATGACCTCCTTGGCGCGGCGCAAATCTCGATAAAGTCCGACCAGGTCGACGCGCGGCCGCGGCTGACACTCATCCCAAAACCCAATTAGATTATATTGCATCAACTGCGCGAACTCGTTGCGCGTACCGCTGCTCTCGCCATGCATCGCCAGGACATTGGGGAACCCATCGGGGTTGGCGCGAAAATCACGGTACCGGATCGGCGATGCCGGATCGAGCGCAATGCAAGACCTGGCCACAATGTTGTCATCGGCATCCATTTCACCAAGAACCGACTTCGCATCGTTCATGGCACTAACCTTGGCGTCATCGCCAAGCGCCCTGCGCAACCAGGTATCAACGGTGCCATCCCGAATTACGGTGACGGCCATATCCCAATTTGCCGACATCGTCTGTGCCAATTCGCGGCACGTGTAATGATCCTTGTCCATGAACGAAAAAGAGCGAGCGGCCCGTGATTCCATTGATTGCTGTATGGGACTGCCCCGCCGGCCATTTGCCCACATGCCCAGGTCGTCCACCGTCCAGCGCTCCATCGGGTCGTCATTGAGAAGCCCGCGAAGCGCTTCCATCACCGTCAACGAAATACGAGTCTGATGCGTTAACGCACCGTAGGATCCTTTATTTAGCTTTGCGTCGAGGACCTCTTCATCACTCATCCCGCGGCACGGGCTCGCGCCCGTCATCATTGCCAAGATCGTGACGCCGACGGCGTATAAATCGTCGGCTATTGTACCGGCGCCGCGCCCTGCAACCATGCAAAGACATGTTTCTATCGGTTCATAAACAAATGGCTGTGCGATTGCAGGGGCCGCGGTCACGCATTCACCTATTAGATAGCGGCCTTTCACCGAGCCGCCGGTAAAAATATTCGTTGGCCTTATCGCGCGGTGGGTAATGTCGTGGTCGCGAAAATCGCGCAACATCTGATAGGCGGGATTCACGAAAAGATCGACGATCGCTTCCTCCCGTAAGGGCTCAAACGTGTCGTCCAACGACGTCATCAAGTGTCCGCCATCGGGCCGATCGAATATGAACACGGGGCATCGACGACCCTCCAGCGGCCAGTCGACAATTCCCCAATCCCTAATATTCATAAGATAGGGCGTATCCACCCGGCTTAGCGCACCGATCAGGTCGAAGCGCGTTGGCATTTTCGGGTCACAGACAAGCCCAATCAAATCCCGTTGCCCGTCACGCATATGGCGAACCTTATAGGCAACGGCAGGTGGATTGTCGTAATTGGGCAATGGTTCGTCGACGGCAATTTCGTACCGATCGCGTAACTTAACCCGCTTGGCGCTATCTCCGTTCGCCATGCATACTTTCCTGTCGCCAATATAGCGCGCCAACCGCGACGCGCAGCTTAAGAGAAAGCAATATACAGGAAATGGTTAACGGAAACTTTCCAGCGCACGTGACCGCGAAATCATTATTTCGTCAAGTTCAGCATTTTTGTGTGAAAATGACGCAGCATGCCCCAATTCCAATGCGTTATCGGCGTCAGGATGCGAAAGGATCGCGCACCATAATCGTATCGTCGCGCTCCGGACTCGTCGAAAGCAACGTTACGGGCGCTTCGATAAGCTCTTCGATTCGCCTAATATATTTTATCGCTGTCGCCGGCAATTCGGCCCAAGACCGCGCACCTTCGGTGCTTTGTTCCCACCCCTCCATGGTCTCGTATATAGGCTTGGCGGCGGCCTGCATGGTCATCGCCGCCGGTAAATAGTCGAATTTTTCTCCCAAAATCTCATAACCGGTGCAAATATCGATCGTTTCGAAACCATCCAGCACATCGAGCTTCGTCAACGCGATGCCGTCGATTCCACCAACCTTGATCGCTTGCTTTACGAGAACCGCATCGAACCAACCGCACCGTCGGCGGCGGCCCGTCACCGTCCCAAACTCTCTCCCTCGCTCACCAAGCAGAACGCCCGTTGCGTTTTCAAGTTCGGTTGGAAAGGGCCCGGACCCAACGCGTGTCGTATAGGCCTTGGTAATACCGAGAACATAGCCAAGGCCACGCAATGGGTAACCCGACCCCGAACCCGCCTGGCCCGCCACGGTGTTTGACGACGTCACATAAGGATATGTGCCGTGATCGATATCCAGCATGGCCCCTTGCGCGCCCTCAAACAGAATTCGACGCCCATCCAGCCTGGCTTTATCCAGAACGCGCCAAGCGGCCCCCATGAAAGGCAGGATGCGGGGCGCAATTTTCACTAAATCCGCCAGCAAGGTATCCGCCTCGATTTCCGTTTCTCCCAGCCCCCGCAGGATCGCATTGTGATGGAATAAGAGATGACGGAGTTTATCCTGTAAAATATCCCGGTCGGCGAGGTCACAAACGCGAATTGCCCGCCGCCCGACCTTATCTTCATAGGCGGGGCCGATACCGCGCCCGGTGGTGCCTATTTTAGCGTTTCCGCGCGCTTCTTCGCGGACTCGATCCAGATTGCTGTGCAACGGTAAGATCAGCGCGGCGTTTTCGGCGATGACCAACCGTTCGGGATCCACAGTCACCCCGTCTTTGCGCAATCGCTCGATTTCGTCGAGCAAGGCCCACGGATCGATAACCACCCCATTGCCAATGATCGACAATTTTTCCGGCCTCACGACACCGGACGGCAACAGGCTAAGTTTGTAGGTCTTGCCATCAATGACCAGCGTATGACCGGCATTATGACCACCTTGAAACCGCGCAACGACATCGGCGCGCTCCGAGAGCCAATCGACAATCTTACCTTTGCCTTCGTCGCCCCATTGCGAGCCGACGACCACAACATTCGTCATTTTCGTTTTAACTCCCTTGGTCTTCGTCGAGCGCAACCGCGCGCCCGCCGCGATAAATATGCGTGCATCCGAGCCGGCGCGCTTCCAGTGTATCGTCATCCGCGGGCATGAGCCCGGCGACGGCAATCAACCCTTTTTCGCGAAGCCCCGCGGCCGCCTGCGGTTTGACGCCGTGTGGTAGAAATACACGCATCGGTAATTCAGGTCCCGGCACGGCTCTGAGCACGCTGTCAAGAAAGAGCGAAAAGCCAGTCGCCGATTCCGCGTCACCCGCGATATAGCGCCCGCCGCGCCCAATTTCACCGCGGACACCGCGTGCAAACAGCGTGAAGCTCAAACCTGAATGGTATTCGAATCCACGATGTTCGACAGGATCGATCGTAATCATGACTTCAGGTGAATCGGTTTGCACCAATCGAACCACTTCGGACAGCTGCGTGCGCTCCGCCGCCGCCTCTTCCGGCAGATCCATTTCATTCAGAACAGCCAATGCATCCGCAGCGGGTCCAGTGGCTTCCAGCAAACGAGCGAACAACGCCGCGCCTCGTTCAAAAGAGGCTACCGCCACGGCATCCTTCCGATCCAACGCCGCGCGAAGCGAACCCATCTCTGAATCGCCTATCGACAAGGCACGGCAGAGGTTTGGAACCAGCGTCGGCAAATTGATATCCACTGATATGTCTGAAACACCGGCATTGCGAAGCGCGGATGCGGCGAGGGAAATTATCTCCGCGTCCGCGGTCGGCGCTGCACTGCCTATCAGCTCCACCCCCGCCTGCCGGAACTCCCGCTCGGGCCGCAATTGACTGCCGCGAACACGCAGCACCTGCCCCGCATAGGCTAGTCTCAGCGGACGAGGCAATTTCGCCAATCTAGTGGTCGCGATGCGTGCGATTTGGAATGTCATATCCGCGCGAACGCCCATCATGCGCTGACTTACAGGATCCATAAGTCTGAACGTGGCATTGGCGATCGTCGCCGCCGCACCGTCCAGCAGCGTATCCTCGAACTCGACCAATGGCGGCGCCACGCGCGCATAGCCATAACGCGCAAAAGAGGCGAGCAGCCGCGTTACGATCTCTGCTTCATGCGCCGCATCGGGAGGCAGGCCATCCCGCAACCCGTCGGGCAACAACGCTCTTGTACCTGAATTGGTCATTGAACCATCGTTCAGAAATTCACATGTTCGCACGGAACGCGGTTTGGTAACGGGTTTAGCCCCGCGGGGCAAGCAAGGATACCACCCTATCTACGGATCGCGATTATGGAACCGTCTTCACGCCCGAAAACGAGATCGAGCGCCCCGACGCCATCCAGATCCGCCGCGATAACCGAGGTAACGATCGCCGAGGATTGCGGCAACGATAGTAGTTCGCGGCTGCGGCCTCCGGCAAAGCTTACAACCGCTAAATTGTCGCGGTCCAGGGACGGCAAAATTATATCCGCCGCGCCATCGCCATCCACATCCTCGACAAGACTCATTGCCAGTACCGTTGATCCAATAAAGTGCGTCGAATAGCCGCTTCGCGCACTCTCCCGAAGGAAACTGTCGCCATCGCGCTGGTAAATCGTCAATAGACCTGACAAATGCGGTGTTACCACGGCGGCAATTTCCGTTATGCCATCACCATCGAAATCGGCCGCGCCGACCGGGTTCAACCAGCGATGACTAAGACCAATTGGGTCTGACTCGCCAATCGGCTCAATTCTATCGCCTGCCACGCGGTATACCGCTATCGACGCACCAGCATTGAGATAGGAGCGGACAACGAGCACGGCTTGCTCACCGTTAAGATCGATAATTCGAGGTTCCAGGTCTTCGTAGACAGAATCGTTTGGAAGTTTGAAGGAAAGCGTGCGGCCATCCTTCATGCGTACCTTGAGCATTTCCGCTTCAACATCGTCGCCCAGCACACCATGACGATAACGAAGCGTCGGTTCCGACAACCAAGCCTGGGCAATCGATCCACCGCTATACGCGATGCGACCATCGGGGATGGGGTCGGCATAGGGCGCGCTCTTTTCGGTGGTTTGAAACGAGCTCAGCGCAAATTTGTCATTTTCCAGGGAAAGTCTAAATCGTTTACCATCGGCAAGCGCGAATACGTTCCCGGTTTCCCGGTCGCGACGAATATCGACAAGACCGTTTAGCGTCGCAACGGTTTCCTGCTTCCAATTCAGGCTTTCCGCACCAACGGGTAAAGAGACCGCTAGCGCGGCCACCAATCCGAGGGTGAGATACCTAAAATGCAAGTTGCTTGACCTGTAGAATATTTGGCAAACCGGCGACGGCTTGGAGGTCCCCAGACGCAAGGGGCTGGTCGATCCGTAACAGGGCAATCGCATCCCCGCCTTCATTCGCGCGGCCGAGGTGAAACGTCGCGATATTAATACCGGCATCGCCAAGTGTCCGCCCAAGATTTCCGATCACACCCGGCTTGTCGTGATTGGTGATGTACAACATGTTCGGCGCCAGTTCCGCTTCTATGCCAATTCCCTTCACATCCACGATGCGGGCTCTATCGCCGCCGAACAATGTCCCCGCGACGCTCCGCGACTGCCGTTCCGTCGTCACCGATAACCGGATAAGCGTTTCATAATCGCCGGGTTTCTCGTTTTTCGTCTCCGTAACGCTGATATTTCGGTCCCGTGCGATTGACGGCGCGCTCACCATATTGACGGCATCAAGCATTGGTCGCAGGAGACCGGTCAGTACGGCAGCCGCCAAGGGCCGGGTATTCAATGTCGCGACATGGCCCTCAAAATCAATTTTTACGGTCGTTATGCCGGTTTCAGTCAATTGCCCGGCAAAACTTCCAAGCTGTTCGGCCAAAACCATATAGGGCCGCAACTTTGGCGCTTCCTCGGCGCTCACGGATGGCATATTGATGGCGTTCGTTACCGCGCCCGTCAACAAAAAGTCCGACATTTGCTGCGCGACTTGCAAGGCAACTTTCTCCTGCGCTTCCGTTGTCGCCGCGCCAAGATGTGGGGTGCAAACGACATTCTCTCGCCCGAAGAGTACGTTCTCGCGCGCCGGCTCGGAAACGAACACATCGAATGCCGCGCCCGCGACATGACCGGAATCAAGTGCATCGGCGAGGTCCTCCTCAACGACAAGCCCCCCGCGCGCGCAATTAATGATCTGCACGCCTTGTTTCATCTTCGCCATCGCCGCCGCATCGATGATGCCTTTCGTGCTATCCGTCAACGGCGCGTGCAGCGAAATAAAATCGGCCCGCGCGAAGAGATCGTCCAGGGCCAGTTTTTCGATGCCCAAATCGGCGGCACGGTCTTGTGATAAGTATGGATCGTGGACGACGATTTTCATGCGCAAACCTTGTGCGCGATCCGCGACAATGGATCCGATATTGCCACACCCGATCAGACCAAGCGTCTTGCCCTCTATCTCTCGCCCCATAAACCGGGATTTTTCCCACTTCCCGGCCTGCGTCGAACTGTTAGCGGTGGGTAGTTGACGTGCGAGCGCGAACATCATGGCGATCGCGTGTTCCGCCGTCGTCGTCGCGTTGCCGAATGGCGTATTCATCACCACGACGCCGTTCGCTGTCGCCATGGGGACATCGATGTTATCGACCCCGATACCGGCGCGTCCGATGACCTTCAATTGCGACGCCGCGGCAAGCACATCCGGTGTTACCTTCGTTGCGGACCGCACCGCCAAGCCATCATAGTCGCCAATACGCGCAATAAGTTCCTCGGGAGGCAGGCCAGGCTCGAAATCGACATCGATTCCGTTGTCCCTGAATATTTCCACCGCCTCTTGGCTGAGCTTGTCTGAAATCAATACTTTCGTCATTTGTTTGACTGCCTCACTCCGCCGCGGCGGGTTGGGAAACGTTGACATGCGCCCAATCGAGCCATGGGAGCAACGCTTCGATATCGGCTGTTTCAACGGTCGCACCACCCCATATACGTAGGCTTGGCGGCGCATCGCGGTAGCCATCGATATCGTAGGCAACCCCTTCCTCATCGAGCCTTTTGGCGATTTGCGCGGGAATTTCGGCACCGTCCTCGGGTAACTCAAGGCAAATTGAGGTGCAGGAGCGGGTCGCTGGATCCTTGGCCAGGAACCGAACCCAATCCGTTGCCTCGACCCACGCCTCGACAGCCGCGAGATTAGCCTTCGATCGTGCGATCAAGCCCTCGAGACCACCGACGGACTCAGCCCATTTTAAAGAATCGATACAATCTTCGACCGCAAGCAAGGAAGGCGTATTGATCGTTGCTCCCTTGAATATGCCCTCGATCAACTTCCCTCCTTTAGTCAGGCGGAAAAGCTTTGGCAGGGGTCGTCCGGAATCAAAAGATTCCAATCGCTCCACGGCCCGGGGCGAGAGCGCCAACATGCCATGCGCCGCCTCGCCGCCAAGCACTTTCTGCCAGGACCACGTCACAACGTCGAGTTTCTCCCATGGTAAGGGCATCGCGTAGACCGCCGAGGTCGCATCGCAAAGCGTCAGCCCAGCCCGGTCGTCCGTGATCCAATCGCCATTCGGAACGCAAACGCCACTGGTCGTGCCATTCCAGGTAAAAACGATGTCGCGATCGCAATCGATCTGGGAAAGATCGGGTAGATCGCCATAATCCGCTTCAAACCGCCGGACATCCTCCAGCCGCAGCTGTTTGGTCATGTCACTGATCCACCCGGCGCCGAATGACTCCCATGCCAGCATATCGACACCACGCGCGCCCAGCATCGACCACATCGCGATTTCCATCGCGCCCGTATCCGAAGCCGGCACAATTCCGAGACGATAATCGTCCGGAATACCCAATATCGTCCGGCTCCGTTCAATGACTTCGGCCAATTTGGCTTTGCCCGGCGTCGAGCGGTGAGAACGGCCTACCGTGGCATCCGCAAGCGCGTTGGGAGTCCAACCCGGACGTTTGGTGCAAGGACCCGAGGAAAAATTAGGATTGCTCGGCCGCACCGTCGGCATACCCATGATTTCATCCTTTCATGCTCTACCGCGCCAACCCAACAGCGACACGGCGGCGGCAGACTAAGCGCGGAAATACCAGCGGTCAACGATCATCATGTTGCATTGCAACATAATCATGTATTTTGGCAAACATACTGATTTATAACAGTTTGCGTCCGCGACCTTCTGTCACTACCGTATCCAAAAGCAGAGATCGAAAATGACTTTCCCGCAAATTTACATTTTCGCCGTTTTGGTCGCCACGCTAACGCTCTTCATTTGGGGACGGTGGCGCTATGACGTCGTCGCGTTACTGGCGTTACTGGCGGTTGTCATTGGCGGCCTCGTGCCGCCGGAAAAAGCCTTCGACGGTTTTGGTCACCCGGCCGTCATAACCGTCGCCGCGGTGCTCGTCATTTCGCGGGCCATTCAGAATTCGGGCCTGATTGGCTGGCTCGCCCGTGGTCTGGAAGCCTTTAATCAACGGCCGGAAACCCAAACCGCCGCCGTCGTGCTTCTTGTCGGAGTTCTTTCGGCATTCATGAACAATGTCGGCGCCCTCGCCCTGCTGCTGCCAGTCGTAATCCATACGGCGCGAAAATCCGACCGGTCACCTGGCACCTTGCTCATGCCCCTGTCCTTCGGCTCGCTGCTCGGCGGCCTTGTGACGCTCATCGGCACGCCACCGAATATCATCATCGCCACCTACCGCGGGACCTTGGGACAAGAACCGTTCGGGATGTTCGATTTCGCACCGGTCGGCATTGTCATCGCCATCGTAGGCGCCCTCTTTATCGCGCTAGTCGGATGGCGCCTCATTCCCGCGCGCGAAGGACAAGGCACGAATGGCGACAGCTTGTTTCATATCGAGGGCTATATCAGTGAAGTCATCGTGCCGCGGAAATCCGGCCTGTCCGGAACGCCCATCCGCGATCTCCTCGCACCGGCGGGTGAAGGTGAAATCGTCGCCGTCGCGCTGCAACGAAAAAGCAGACGGCGTCTAAAACCGAACCTGAACGACACAGTTCGGATCGACGACCGGCTGCTGTTGGAGGGCAGCGCCGAAGCGATCGAAACAATTGTCCACGAAACCGGATTGCGGCTGGCGGGACCGGGCGCGCTCGATCCCAGCATGCTGAAATCCGACGACGTCCATTTTGTCGAAGCCGTCGTCACGCCGAACTCCAGACTCGTCGGCCGAACCGTCGGACAAGCGATGCTCGGGCGGCGCCATGGGCTCAACCTCCTGGCGCTCGCCCGCCAAGGCCGTCCGATCCGCGACGAACTGCGTAAAGTAAGATTACGCGCCGGCGACGTGCTGCTTCTGCAGGGCGACGCGCAGGCCATGCCGGAATCATTATCCGCCATCGGCTGCCTGCCGCTGGCGGAACGGGACTTAGCGCTTCACCGGTTGCCAAGCCCCCTGCCCCTTATCGTATTCGCCGCCGCCATCGCATCCAGCGTTCTCGGCTTGCTGCCGATTCCCGTGGCGTTCACGGGTGCGGTGGTCGCTCTGGTCTTGTCGCGCGGTGTGAGCCTGCGAGAACTCTATTCCAGCGTCGATTGGTCGGTGATCGTCCTGCTTGCCGCGATGGTGCCCGTGGGGCTGGCCGTGGAGGAATCGGGCGCAACCGCGCTCATCGCCGATGGTGTAGCCAGATTGGCGGAAACATTGCCGCCATGGTCCGTCGTTCTCGTCATCCTTCTAGTCGCCATGGTGCTGTCCGATGTCATGAACAACGCCGCGACCGCGGTCTTGATGGCGCCGCTCGCCGTCGGTGTCGCGGACCGGATCAGCGTCAGTCCCGACCCCTTATTGATGGCGGTCGCCGTTGGCAGTTCCTGCGCCTTTCTCACCCCTATCGGGCACCAATCGAACGTTCTGGTCATGGGGCCGGCGGGTTATCGGTTTGGGGACTATTGGCGAATGGGGCTGCCGTTGGAGGTGATCATTGTCATTGTCAGCGTGCCGACGATAATGTGGATTTGGCCCCTGTGAGGCCGTGTCCTAAAGGCCGTAATACCAAGGCCCAAACAGACTGAATACGATCCAAAGTAAAAAGATAAGAGGCAGGCCGGCGCGCACGAAGTCGAGAAAACGATAATGCCCCGGCCCCATGACCAACAGGTTCGTTTGATACCCCACCGGGGACGCAAAGGAGCAGTTCGCCGCGAACACCACGGCTACGGCAAACGGCTCTACCGGTGCATTGACCGCATGCGCCACGCCAACCGCGATCGGCGTGAACAGAACCGCCGTCGCCTTCGTGCTGAGTACGTTCGACAGCAAGGCGACCAACAGAAAAAATACGGACAGGACGACTGAAATCGGTGCATCGCCAAGGAAAAACAGCATCGTTTCGGCGAGAAAATCCGCGCCGCCGGTTTCCTGCATCGCCGCCCCCAACGCGAGCGCCGCGGCGATAAGAAAGACAAGTTGCCGATCGAGCGCACGCATGGCGTCGCGGACGCCGATAACACCCGTCGCGACCATGGCGACCGCGCCCGTAATTGCGGTAATCGCTATCGGCATCAGGCCGGTCGCCGCCAACCCCACCACGGCAAAAAATATTGCACCCGCGCGCAAAGCGTGATGGGTCGCGGGAATATTTTCCGCCGACCATTCCATTAACAAAACGTCGTGATTGCCCCGCAAGGCCTGGATGTCTTCGCGATGCCCCTGCAAGAGCAGTTCATCCCCCGCCTCCAGACGTATCTCGGTCATGCGCCGGCGCAAAAGGTGACTGCGACGCTGAATGCCGACAACGATACAATGATACCGATAGCGAAAACCGATCTCCTCCAACGTCCGTCCGATCAAGCTTGACCCCGGTTTCACCATCGTTTCCGCCAAGACCTGGCCGCCAATATTCCAGCGGCCACTTCCTTCGGGTTCGTCCGGGTAGCGTGGGTGCAGGGAAGCCGGGTCGGCCTTGGCGATATCGGCCAATGAGTCCCGGGTGGCCGCCACGACCAACACATCCCCGGTGTCCAGCGTGACATCGTCGAAGGGCGGCAGAAAGGCGTGCTCGCCGCGCTGCACCATCAGGATCATGACATCGGGAATCGCGGACAGTTTACCGCTTTCGAAACCGGAATCTCTCAACCGTGAATCGTCGGTTATGGTGATCTGGGCGATAAATCGCCGGCTGTCCCGCGCCAGGGACTCCGCCATATCCTCATGATCCGGCAGCAAACGGGGCGCCAACGTCAACAGATAAACCAGCCCCGCCGCGGCAAGCACGATCCCGGGCACGGTAAAGTCAAAAAAACCGAACGGCGCCTCGCCGAGCTGCACTAACCCGCTGGAGACGAGGAGGTTGGTGGAGGAGCCGATCAAGGTGGTCATGCCGCCAAGCATGGCCGCGAAACTGAGTGGCATCATCAACCGGCTGGGGCGTCTGCCAAGACGCGACGCTATCGCCTGCATGATTGGAATGAAGATGACCACGACGGGAATATTATTCAGCACCGCGCTCACGATAAGGATCGCGGATAGTGCCATCATCATCGTACCGGTAGCACTACCCCGTCCCATGGCAAGGACCAGCGCCGCGCCCTTGTCGAGGGCTCCCGTACGTTCCAGCGCATCGCCGACGACAAGCAGGCCAAGCACCGCGATCAGCGCCGGGTTCGCGAACCCCGAAAACAGCCGAACCGCGTCAAGTTGGTTTTTGCCGCCATCGCCAGGAACCGGGAAAAGATAGAAAAGCACCAACAAGCCACAAAGAACGCCAAGCGACGTAACTTCGAGCGGCACCTTCTCCGCCGCGTAAAGAGCAAGCGAAGCAACGATTAAGGCGAACACCGCCATCATTTGAAACGTTGCGATTTCCATGACTGCTCCGCTGCGCTATACCGGTTTATGACCTAAATAAAGACAATATTTGGTTAACAAGCGGATTTCGATCATGAAAAGAACCCTTTACGAGCTCACGGGAAAAGACGACCGGCGCTTCAGTCCGTTTTGTTGGCGAACCCGCATGGCACTGGCCCACAAAGGAATCGACGCGGAATACGTGCCGTGCGGTTTTACGGAGAAAGAAAAAATTTCATTTTCAGGATACGACAGATACCCGGTCCTGGTCGATGGCGACGAAACTGTCACCGACTCATGGACCATCGCGTGTTATCTTGAAGATACCTATCCGAATTTGCCGTCGCTGTTCGATGGCGCTGGCGGGCGCTACTTGGCGTACTTTCTAAACGCCTGGACGGATACCCAGCTGCATCCCGCCATCCTGCGCACCATCATTCTGGACGTTTTCCACCATATTAGGGACGAAGACACCCAATATTTCAGATCCGACAGGGAAGCGCGGTTCAAACAGACGTTGGAGGATTTGGGTGCCCAGCAAGATGCGCGCGCCGATGACCTGAACAAGGTTTTGGCGCCGCTGCGTACCGTGCTTGCGAAGCAGAAATGGTTCTGCGGTGACGGGCCGGCCTACGGCGACTATATCGTCTTCGCTGCCTTGCAGTGGCCACGCTGTGTTAGCGCCTATCCGGTCGTCAAACCGGAAGATCCCATTTATGCGTGGCGCAACCGAATGATCGACCTATTCGCCGGCTTGGCGGATAGCGTCACACATTACGACTACTGATCGGTCTGGCAGGCCCAAGTGCACTGATTTGCGTTAGCCAATCGCTTCGACAATGGCGTCGCCCAATTCCGAGGTTGTCGCGTTGCCGCCCATATCCGGGGTCAACGGTGCACCGCGATTTGACAGAACCGTTTCGATCGCTTCATAGATCGCGGCGCCCGCCTTCGGCGCCCCGACATGCTCCAGCATCATCGCCGCCGACCAGATTTGACCGATCGGATTCGCAATTCCCTTGCCGGCGATATCCGGCGCGGAGCCATGCACGGGCTCGAACATGGACGGGTATTCACGTTCCGGATTGATATTCGCCGACGGCGCGACCGCGATCGTGCCCGTGACGCCCGGGCCGAGGTCGGACAAGATATCGCCAAACAGATTGCTGCCGACGACGACGTCGAACCAATCCGGGTGCTGGACGAAGTGCGCACACAGAATATCGATGTGATACTGGTCGGTACGCACATCGGGGTAATCGCTGGACAACAGCGCGAACCGTTCGTCCCAATAGGGCATGGTATGCACGATCCCATTCGACTTCGTGGCCGAGGTCAAATGCTTGCCGGGCCGGCTGGCCGCGAGATCGAAGGCGTAGCGCATGATCCGGTCTACGCCCTTACGCGTGAAAATGTTCTGTTGAATGGCCATTTCCTGCGACGTGCCGGCATACATCCTGCCGCCAACTTCGGAATACTCACCTTCGTTGTTTTCGCGCACGACGTAAAAGTCGATATCGCCGGCAACATACCCGTGAACTGGCGGCTTTATGCCCGGCAGGAGACGTACTGGCCGCAAATTGACATATTGTTGAAATTCCCGGCGGATCGGGATCAGTAGTCCCCACAATGAAATATGATCGGGAACACCGGGGAAACCAACGGCGCCGAGAAAGATGGAATCATGATCGCGAAGCTGATCCAACCCATCTTCCGGCATCATACGGCCGGTTTTCGCATAGGTTTCGCAACTCCAATCATATTCGTCGAATGCTAGTTCAAAGCCGTGTTTCCGGCTTGCTGCTTCAAGCGCCTTTATCCCCTCGGGAACGACTTCCTTGCCAATGCCATCTCCTGGAATGACCGCAACTCTAAACCGCGCCATAGATCGTCCTCTTCTTCGCCAAAACTGAGGGAATTTATACAGATGTCGCGCTCATGAAAAGCGCAACCCTTGCATACCGCCCATGCGCTGGTGCGCCAGCCAATCATTCCATTGTCATACGCGCACCGATACGTTTATGTTCGCGCCGGTCAGCCACCCGCGAATAGCGCTCGCATTTGATTGAGGAACGAGAATTGAAACGATCAGAACTCCTCCGCGTCGAAGGTTATCTTCGTCGAAAATTTGGCAACAACACAATTTCGTTGAAGGAGCAAAAGGACGGTTCGTCCGAGGTTTCCTTAGGCGATGAGTTCATCGGCGTGGTCTATAGGGACGACGAGGATGAGGAAGTCTCCTACGATTTCCATATGGCTATTCTCGACATCGACCTTGAAGATGCAACGGATATCCCACTCCCTGATTAAGGGATTATGGAGCTGGACCAATGCGGTCCCTCTTGCCAATAAACACTGAGAATATCAATTACGCCGCCGAAGCGCTTCGGGCAGGTAATCTCGTCGCCTTTCCAACCGAAACCGTCTACGGGCTAGGCGCGGATGCAACGAACGACGCAGCCGTCGCAAAAATATTCGCAGCGAAAAACCGTCCAACCTTTAATCCATTGATCGTGCATTGTGCGGATACGAAAAGCGCGACGCACTGCGCGGAATTTACGCCGCTGGCGAATATCTTGGCGGAACAATTTTGGCCCGGTGCGGTAAGCTTTATCCTCCCCCGACGCCAAGATGCGGGGTTGTCGTTACTCGTCAGCGCAGGCCTGCCAACGGTTGCGATACGGGTGCCGGCGCATGAACCGGCACGGCAATTGCTCCGCGCCGCCGGCGTTCCCATCGCCGCACCGAGCGCGAACAGTTCCGGCCGCATAAGCCCCACAACCGCCGCACACGTGGACGCGGACCTTGGTGACCGCGTCGCGGTAATTCTCGACGGCGGAGAATGCATGATCGGTGTCGAATCCACGGTAATCGACCTGACCGTCTCGCCGCCAGCATTGTTGCGGCCCGGCGGCGTTACCGCGGAAGCACTCGAGGCGGTTATCGGTCAAACGCTCGCCCAACCCGCATCGGATCCGCAACACCCAAAATCACCGGGTATGCTGTCGAGTCACTATGCGCCCAACCTACCCATCCGATTGGGGGCGACTTCAAGAAGGTCCGGCGAGGCTCTGCTGGGATTTGGCCCCTCGGAAAACGCCGACCTCAACCTCAGCAAGACCGGAGACCCGGAGGAGGCGGCCGCGAACTTATTCGCCTATCTACATCTATTGGACGGCCAGAGTTGGACGGGAATCGCCGTCATGCCGGTGCCGGAAACAGGTCTCGGCCGTGCCATAAATGACCGATTACGCCGCGCCGCTGCGCCGCGCGAATGAAAATCCGACGAATACGTTCAGCGATGCACCTTGCCGCAAGTCGGTCAATGACTTAAATCCATTGCCGGGCGCAAATACGGGGACACCCCATGGCGATAGCAATCGAAAACGCCGAATTCACCCGAGATACCGCATTCGCGCGAATCAAGGCGATCGTCGGTGCCAAGGGTTGGAGCACAGACTCGGATACAATTGCTCCTTATCTGACGGATCAGCGCGGTCTGTTTCATGGTGAGTGCGCCCTCCTCGTTCGGCCGGCTGCCACCGCCGAAGTCGCGGAAGTCGTTAAAATTTGCGCCCGCGCCAGCATTCCGATTGTTCCGCAAGGCGGCAACACCGGACTCGTCGGCGCGGGCATTCCCGATCGCTCGGCCGTGCTGATCAGCCTTGGCCGTATGAACCAAATCCGCGAAATCGACGCGCTTGACTACACGATCACGGTCGAAGCGGGCTGCATCCTGGCCGATGTACAATCCACTGCCTTGTCGGCGGACCGGTTATTTCCACTCAGTCTTGGCGCGGAAGGTACTTGCCAAATTGGCGGCAATCTCTCGACCAATGCCGGCGGCGTCAATGTCTTGCGATATGGCAACGCGCGGGAACTGGTACTGGGTTTAGAGGTTGTGTTGCCGGATGGCCGGATTTGGAACGGCCTGAAACGCCTGCGCAAGGACAATACCGGCTATGATTTAAAACAGCTCTATATCGGCGGCGAAGGAACCCTGGGGATCATCACCGCGGCCGTTTGTAAGCTATTCCCCAATCCAAAGGATATTCAGACGGCATTCGTGGCGCTCCGAGATCTCGATGCCGCGTTGGAACTTCTTTCCCGTTCCAAAAGCGCGAGCGGTGATCGCGTGACAAGTTTCGAATTGATCTGCCGGCAGCCGCTCGCCTCCGCGATCCAATTCGTTCACGGCGTCCGCGATCCCCTTGAGGAGGTGTACGAAGAATACGCCTTGATCGAGTTTTCCGGCGCGAGCACCAACAGCGGCATGCAGGACGCAATGGAATCGATGTTGGCCGATGCGTATGAAACGGGCGAAATTGTCGATGCCACGATTGCACAATCCGATGCGCAAAGGTCCGAGTTGTGGCGAATTAGAGAAGCCGTCGTCGAGGCGCAGGCGTTCGAAGGCGGTAGCATAAAAAATGATGTCTCGGTGCCAGTCAGCCGGGTACCGGCATTCATCAGGCAAGCAAATTCCGCCATTACAACCTTGATGCCAGGCGCGCGACCCGTCGCCTTCGGCCACTGCGGCGACGGCAACATTCACTATAACATCGCGCAACCGATCGGAATGGAGAAAGAGGCCTTTATCAAGGAATGGGGACCCATCACCAAAACGGTATACGACATCGTCGTCTCGCTCGGCGGATCCTTTAGCGCCGAACATGGCGTCGGTCAGTTAAAACTCGCGGAAATGGACCGATACAAGGATGTCCTGGAACTCGATATGATGCGCAAACTCAAGGATGCATTGGACCCCGCCGGAATCATGAATCCCGGCAAGATGTTGGCACCTCGAAGCTAAAGGACGAAGGATCATGACGGCTTACTACGCGCCAACGCGCGACATGCGTTTCGTGATGAACGATCTTGGGTTGCTGCCGGCGGTTCAGAAATTGCCAGGCTGCGAGGACGTCAATCCGGAACTCGTTGACGCGGTCCTAGAAGAAGCTGGCAAGCTTGCCAGCGGGGTGGTCGCGCCAATCAACGCTTCGGGCGATATCGAGGGTGCCGCGCTGGAAAACGGCGTCGTGCGAACCGCAAAGGGATTCTCGGAAGCCTATAGACAGTTCGTTGATGGCGGTTGGAACAGTATTCCATTCGATCCCGATTTTGGCGGACAAGGCCTTCCCTGGCTGGTTGGAATCGCCGCGGAGGAAATATGGGTATCCGCGAACACAGCGTGGTCCC
>JAJFJC010000293.1 GCA_021774385.1 Alphaproteobacteria bacterium | reverse complement strand
CTTCGGGGTGCCGATAAAGCGGCCGTCTTCCTCGATATTGGAAATGAGATAAATCTCAGGGCTACCGTCGATGCCGAAATCCTTGGCGTTGTGGTTGACTGCACACTCACCGAACCGGGCGCTGAACGCGACTTGCTGTTCCGGCATGATTTCCTGGTCGCGCAGGATAATAACACCGTGTGTATTGAACGCGGCCTCAATTTCGGCGAATGTTGCTTCGCCGAGCGGTCGGGAGAGGTCGACACCTTTGATCTCCGCACCGATTGCCTTGCCAGTAGGAACGATTTCAATACTCATGCGTACTCTCGACTGGGAAAATTTTCTTCTAGACGAGTTTCCCGTTTTTTCATCGTCCGGGTCAATCGTCGTCCTTTCCATTTCTTCTTCCACTATCATCTTCGCTTGCTATCGCGGTGACCTTGGTGGAATAAGCGGTCTGCTGAAAGAGGTAGGCGCCCCCCACCACAACAGCCAGTGCGAGAACAATTGCCCGCAGGTGGCCCGCAGGTGAGGCTTCGTTCTTCGCTGTGTTCTCGGGCAAAGACTTGCGTCCGCTAACCATCGCCCAAATGAGATTTTCACGGGTCAGCAATTGATCGACGAGAACGCCCGCGATGTGAATAAGAACCAGTATTTGCATGAATTCGCCGAGCGCTTCGTGAAAATCTTCCAACCAGCCGAAATTATTCGAAGCCATAAGGAAACCTGACAGCGCCGTACCCATTAGTACGCCCAGCATCAGAAAGACCATCAAACCACCCAACGGGTTATGCCCAACAAATCGGTCTGGTCTGAATTTCAGGAGGGAGACGGCATAGCGACGTACCGTGGACCACGGATAAATGAAATCGGAAAATTGGGAATGGCGGCTACCGACAAATCCCCATCCGAGCCGGAAGAGAAGCAATAGCAGGACGATGAAGCCGGTGTATGCGTGAATCGCGAAGGTTAAACCGTCGTCCTCGCCCGTCAAAAAGCAAACGACGACAAGCGCTACCAACAGCCAGTGAAATACGCGTGTCGCCTTATCCCATACCATTACCTGACGCATGAACGTTGTTTCCGACTTATTGCGCATACTCCGCGATTTACGGTTTTGCCATAGCCGAGCATAGGTTGAGTTGATGTAGGGCAAATTGAGAACTTTTCGGGGACTCTGTTTGGATCTTTTTTCAACGCTGATGAAGAAGATCGCAGAGATATTCATTTGCGTTTGTGAAGCTGGCCCCGATGCCGCGTGCGGGGTGTGTGACGCGAATAAACTTGGGGGAGGGGGCATGACCGATCACAAGCAGCCAAATACTCTATTTATTCAAGTCGGCCAGATGACCGCATTTACGCTGGGGCAATATGGCAACCGATTGGTGGACGCACCTGCGTAGGTATTTACCAGGACTCGATTTCGGCGATGGCCAGGCCATGTTCGCCGGCAATGGCGTAGACAAGGTAGTCCGATCCGTTGGCGTGAAAAATGTCCGGGTCGCGGATCTGATTGACCTGCGGCAGGACCGCGCCGACCGCTGAGGGTTCCACGGGCTTTTCTGCACCTTCATAGTCCATTTCCGGCCGCAAGATTTCCACGGATGGTCCGATCCGCCACTCGTGCCAATTTGGCGTGAGGTCCATAACCGTATGGTAGAACCTCTCCGGCGCATCCCCGATGATGCTGTAAATAATGTCGAGTCTGGCGCCGCTGCGTTTGACGGCAACGTGACGGACCTTCGCGGGGAAGCCGCAATCCGGCCCCTGTTCGAACGGCTGCTGCCCATCCGGTGATCGCCAGAAGGTCGCCAATCTCGCGAACGCATAGTAGGCGCCATCCCATTCGAAGACCCGGAAATAGGAATCGCCCAGCAGTGCCGGCCGCACCGCGAAATTAATCCCGTCATAAGACACGGCAAGCCGCGTTTTCTGGATGACCGACGGCTCGGTTTCGCACACGCCATGAAAATACATGTGAATTTCCCGGCGCTCGTTATCGACATGGACATCCGGCGAGGCAATGTGATCGAGAAAATGACTCTGTTTGACGTCGAGCACGCCGTCTTCATAGGTTCGCCAAGGCCCTTCCGGATGATCGGCATAGGCCAACCGAATATAACTGCCCAAATGATGTGCGAAATAGAGATAGTAGCGCCCTAGCCGGTTCGGCAGCCATTCGGGCGCTTCGATCGCGGAGGGACCATTGATATTTCGTCCCATCCAGCGATCCATGAAGGGCCGGATAATCGGATTTCCAGGTAACCGGCGCAATTTCATCCGGCCTCTCCTCAGGCCCGTGCGAGCGGACCACGCAGCAACTGGCCGGGCAGGGCGCCGGTGGGTTGGTTTTCCTTCAAGACGATATCGCCAGCAACGACCGTGGCGAGCATGCCATCGGCATATTGTTTCAGGCGCTTGGAACCCGACGGCAGATCATGAACGACTTCCGGCATCCGCGGTTCGACCTTTTCCGCATCAAACACAGCGATGTCGGCGGTCATGCCTTCGCGCAAGAGTCCACGGTCGTGGAAGCCCCAATTGGTGGCGGTGTCGTAGGTAATCATCCGCACCGCTTCTTCCAGCGTGAATGCCTTCTTTTCGCGCACCCAGTGGCTCAGTAGGTGGGTTTGCAATGAACTGTCCATGATCTGCGAGACATGTGCGCCGGAGTCGGAGAAAGTTACGGTCGAGCGTGGGTGTTTCATCAGCGCCAGTGCGTCGTCCTGGTTTTCGTTAGCCAGCGGCTGGCGGAAGAAGGCCTTGAGGTCTTCCTCAATCGCCACTTCGACCATCGCCGCCGCGGGCGTGATCCCCCGTTCCTTGGCGATTTGAGCCATGCTCGGATGTGGCAGACGTATCTTGTCCACATGGTAGAACATATCCCATTCCGGCGGACGCGCCTCGGCGCCGACGATCTCCGGTCCATCATAGGGTTTGTCGGCGACCTCGATCAGCTTGCGCTTCAGTTCGGGATCGTTCTTCAGCTTCGCCAATTGCTCGTCCAGTGGCAGTTTGCGGAAATCACGCCACACATCCCAATTGTCGAATGGCGTTGCCGTCTCGAAAGAGAGGATCGAATTGATTTCACGGCTGTGGACCTGGGTCCATATCCGCGCGCCCTGCAGATTTTCTTCCTCGATGATTTCGTAGAGCGCCTTCCACTGCCCTGGATATTTCTTACGGCTAAGGCTGCCGAAGGTCACTGGCCGGCCGCTCTTCTTCGAGAGTTCACCGAGACTGCGGTAGACACCCATCATCTTCTGAATCTCACCGCGGTCCATGGCGAGTTGGAAAATGCCGGCGCCCGTTTCGCCCATCGCCATAACGATATCCTGGACCTCTTCATCGCTACCAATGCGGCTGGCGACAAAACGGTCGTCGGAGGTCAAATGGCTTGGACTACGCGAGGTCGAGAAACCCATTGCGCCTGCTTGTACGGCTTCCTGTACGACAGCCTTCATCTTTGCCATGTCGTCTTCGGTGGCGTCTTCCTCGAAGGCGCGCTCGCCCATCACATAGGTGCGTAGTGCAGAGTGGCCGATATAGCCCGCATAGTTGATGCCCTTCGGCATCTTGTCGACGGCGGCCATATACTCGGGATAGGTCTCCCAGTCCCAATTGATACCCGCCAGCATGGCGCTGCGTGAGATATCTTCGGCGCGTTCCAGATTACGGAAGACGAAGTCGGCTTCGGATTCACGGCACGGCGCCAAGGTGAACCCGCAATTGCCCATCACCGCCGTCGTGACACCATGATAGCAAGAGCAGCTGCCAAGCGGATCCCAGAACACCTGCGCGTCCATATGAGTGTGCCCATCGACAAAGCCCGGGGTCACGACATGCCCCTCGGCGTCGATCGTCTCTTCCGTCGCCTCGCCGTTGATACGGCCGATCCTGGCGATCTTACCGCCTTTGACTCCAACGTCGCCGCGGTAACGCGCGCCGCCAGAACCGTCGACTATCATGCCGTTCTTGATTACGAGATCGTAGCTCATTCTTTTTCCCCTCTATCCACGGAACTGTGAAAAATAACCTTACGGTAATGGTGCCAGTTGAAAGAGGATTTTGGGACAGTTTTTTTCAAGGCGTCTGGCATTGAGTGGTTGGAAATTGCAAGCTTATGCTTGTCGACTCGAAATGCATTAACGGAACACTATGAAAAAAAACAATAAAGTCCGGTTTGCTCTGCTGATTTTGGGGATCGCGCTGACTTCGGTGCTATCCTACGAACTATTTTATTGGCTGACCCACGTTTATGAATTCGATGCCCGTATCAAGACGGAGCTAACAACTTTATCGAGCCGGGTCGACGCGAGCATCGAAAAAATTTACGTCAAGGAAGGCGATGTCGTTCGGAAAGGCAGTCTGCTTGTGGCCTTGGATTCCGAAGTCGAACGCCTTCGGATTGAAGCATTGAAAGCCGATTTGGCGCGTGAGCGAGCCCGTATCACCAAACTTTTGGCGGAAAAAGATGCGTTGGAGGCAAGCCTTGTCTCGAAAATGGC
>JAJFJC010000292.1 GCA_021774385.1 Alphaproteobacteria bacterium | reverse complement strand
GGGCGACATCGGTTTTCGTGTCTTCGGCTTGTCCGGATGACTATATCGACCGAAATTTGGAAATGATCGCCAAGACCGTCATGCCCGCCTTTCGGGCGTGAATTTTGACTGCGACAAAAGGACCAGCCTTAACTATGAATTAAAAAAATATACAAAATAACAACGGGTTATTTCTTTTTCGCTCGCGGTTTTAATTAATTTTCCACCGCTGTTGAACGTTAAATCGGTTTCTCCTTTTAGAGATAATTAATCGGTCCTGGTTATGTTTGTGTTCGCGCCACAATCATGAACGAGAGGCAACATGGGACAGCTAGTACCGCCAACCGTGCCCCGGATTTCGAAGTTCGATATCTCGTTGGCCTTCTCCAAGGCGCTCGACATGGTCAGCCCAAAAATCGTCGACCATCAGAAACGCGTCGCCTTAATTTCCGCTTACTTGGCCGAGGAAGTCGCGCTGGATGGTTTCGTCTTATCGATGCGCGAGCGGCACGACCTCATAATCGCGGGCCTGCTGCACGATATCGGCGCGGTCTCGGTCGTCGAAAGATTGAGCATTTTGCAGTACGACACGCAGGAAAACGATCATGCGACAAACGGTGCGAAATTCCTGCGCAAGGCAAAGATGTTTACGTCGATCGCCAAGATCGTTCACTACCATCACCAATCGTGGCGCGATAGCGCGGGCGCGAGTGACGGTAGCCTGTCGGTACCCTTCGCAAGCTTCATCGTAAGATTAGCCGATCGGATTGAAGTGCTGATCGATAAGTCGGATCTGATCTTGAACCAAGTTGGCGCTATTCGATCCTGCATCCAGGCTGGGGCGGGACGTCATTACCACCCGGTGCTCGTAGATGCCTTTTTGCGTCTTGCTGAGCGAGAGGCGTTCTGGCTCGACATCGTAAGCCCGGACCTCGATGCCCGGATCAAGCGAAAAATGTCGACGCGGCGGCGGGTATTGACGGTCGACGAACTTCTCGACATCGCGCATATGTTCGCGATCGTCATCGATCTACGCAGTGAATTTACCGCAACCCATTCCTTCGGCGTTGCCGCCACCGCGGGGGCCCTTGGACGCCATATGGGGTTGGACGAAACGCACTGCCGCCTAATCGAGGTTGCCGGCTATCTGCACGACATCGGCAAGTTGATCATTCCACAAGCCATTTTGGAGAAAAAGGGCAGCCTCGAAAAGGACGAATACAATAAGATCAAGACGCATACCTATTATACGTTCTCGACGCTTTCGGAAATTCCGGGGATGCGTGAAATCAGCGAGTGGGCGGCCTATCATCATGAACAAATCAACGGGCAAGGCTATCCCTTCCATTTGCCCGGTGAAATGTTGTCGACCGAATCGCGAATTCTGGCGATCGCGGACAAGTTCGTCGCCTTAGCGGAGGACCGCCCCTACCGCAAGGCCATGCCCGAAGCGGAAGTGATTTTCGAAATGAGGAATTTCGCGAACGAGGGGCAAATTGATAAGGATATCGCAGCACTGCTGATCGATCGTTTCGATGATATCGATGCGGCGCGCAAAAGAGCGCAAGGCAAGGAAACGAAAATCATCAACATGCTGGACCTCAAACAAAATAAACCGCGAAAGCAACCCGAGTTCGCATAAATCCGTGACGTCATCCCCGTCGGCGCGGCGAACGCTACATACTCAAGGCGCCGCCATCGATGACCAGCTCGGTGCCGGTCACGTAGGAAGACTCATCCGACGCCAGATAAAGTACGCCGGCGACGACTTCGTCGATCGTCCCGGCGCGTCGCATCGGCACGCGCGCCAACCGGTTGGCCAGGGCTTCGGGTTCGGCGAAGGCGGCGCGGAACATTTCCGTGTCGACAGGGCCGGGATGCACCGAATTGCAGCGAATGTTGTCTTGGGCGTGCTGCGCGGCGGTGACCTTGGTGAAAATTCGGATCGCGCCCTTGCTCGCGGCATAGGCGGGTTCCTGATGGGCCGACTGGCCAATCCCGGCGATCGATGAAATGTTGACGATGGACCCGCCGCCCGCCGCGCGCATTGCGGGGATGGCATGTTTGGTGCCCAGGAAAACCCCCTTGGCGTTAACGCCCATGACCCGGTCCCATTCCTCCCCCGTGCGGTCTTCGATCGAAACGCGGGGGATCAGGACGGCGGCGTTGTTGATCAGAATATCGAGCCGCCCGAAACGGGTTGTCGCCATTTCCACGGCGCCGCGCCAATCGGCCTCCTGGGTCACATCAAGCGGGATGTAAGTCGCGTCACCCCCTGATTCGCGTATGTCCGATGCGACCGCTTCTCCTTCGGCGTCCAGAATATCGCCGAAGATAACCTTTGCCCCTTCCGCCGCGAAGAGACGCGCTTCCGCCGCGCCTTGACCTTGCGCGCCACCGCTGATGATGGCGACTTTTTCCGATAAACGGCCCATTCAAGCCACTCCCTTAGGGTTCCGCTGTTGCAGGGGTTAAGTGTAGCTTGGACCGAACCGCCATGCCATTGGACTATGCCCAAAGCGTACCGGAGCCGGGTTGTTCGATGGGGGCGCGCGCCTATATTTCCCAGTAATTGGGGTCGGCGTCTTGAACCAATATGGCGCTATCTTCAAGAACCTTGAAGACCTCCGTTTTGAGACGCGCCGCGGAAAACGGTTTGGCGATATACCCGGTAACACCACAATCGGTTGCGGTTTTAATTGATTCCTCGGTATCGCGGGCCGTCACGAGTATAAACGGTATCGCGACCTGTCCGGCGCGCAACCGTCGCAAGACCGCCAGCTCGTCGGTAACCGGCATAACCCAATCACAAATTACAAGATCGAACTGCTCGCCATTTTCCAATTTCCACCACGCGGTAACACCGTTCGTTGCCGTCGCGATCTGTTGAATTTCAATGGAACGAAGCGCGGTGGCAATGTGCTCAAGCATCGCCGCATCGTTTTCCACGACCAGGATCCGCGCATGCCTGACGCTGGTTTCGCTCATTTCGATGGTTTCGTTCATTTCGTTTCTTGACTGTATCAAGTTTAGCCGAGCTCGTTAGGTGAACCGTTTCACGCTGTTTGATACCACTCATGATTTATAGTTAAAATCGAATGTATGCACAAGATTGAAAGCCCGTATTCTTTCTGGCGCCCGCCTGGACGCGGCGGGGTCGACCTTGGCGTAAAAGCGAATAGGCGCTTCCAATATGAGGAACAAAATCTCTACGGATTAACGTGAAACAATTGAGCAATTGTCATGGGCTCATACAATTTTGAACCGTTTCCCGAACGCGGATCGGCTTTTTATGCCGCCACCCGGTTCGTGTCCTCCCGGGCGCCCTATTGTGTCTCAATCCAAATCCAGCACCTCGCCGCTATAACGCCTGTCCTCTCCAACATAGGGACGGTCCGCGCGGCGGCGGTCTGGTCCGAAATATGTTTCACATCGAACATATTGTCGTTGATCCTCGATCACCGAAACGAGCCGGCTATACAATGTCTTGGGCGTGATCGGTTTCGATAGGAACTCGGTAACGCCCGCATCGCGGCATTGCTCGACACGTTCTATTTGCGAATAGGCGGTCAACATGATGATGGGAAGGTAGGGATTCGGTGAATCCGTATCGTTTCGAATCCGGTCGAGTAACTCAAGACCGTTCGTTGGCCGCATGACCCAATCGATTATCGCAATATCGGCAAGGTAATGCCGCAGGTCGTGGAATGCCTGGATACCGTTATTCGCCGTCTGAACGTCTTCGACATCGATGGCGTGTAACAAATCCTTGATCAGCAACCGCATTGACTGATCGTCCTCGACGACCAGTATCCTCAGCCCGCCCAGTGAATATGGCATTCCCTACCCGCGACCCCACCCAGAATTTCGATATCGGCAAAAACCCCATGGAATATGCCTGCCGGGTACGGAAAAAAGAATAGCAAATCAACATCGGGTATTAATAGGCGGAGTCGCTAACGTAATTTTGCACTCGCTTGGTCGCCCCAGAAGGGCATATCCAAGTCACGGTACATCGCCGCCGCCGATACAATTCGTTTTTTCGCTTCGTGGAAATTTTCTGCGTGTTGATGAAGGCGCCCAAGGCCGAAATTGCAATGCGCGCTGAGCGGCCGCATGCCGTGTTTTTCGGCGAGAGTCAGGGCGTTCTGGAAGGCGTGCCGGGCGGCCTCCGCGTCTTGACGAGCGGGATGAAGCGCAATTTCACCAAGAACGCGTAGAGCGTAGGCTTCATGGCCTTCTTCATTCCGCTTGCGGGCCAGCGCCAGTGCATTTTCCGTGGCGGTTGCCGCTTCTTCCAGGCGTCCGTCAAGGAGTAGCGCTTCCCCAAGCTGCGCGTTGACGAGGGAGCGGAACAAACCCAATCCCATGGATTCATATTCCGCCATGGCTTGCTGAAGTAAAGCCGCCCCTTTCGCGGTCTCGCCGGAAAGCGCGTAGACGTGGCCAAGAAACCCCGAAATGAAGGGCGAAAGATAGGTGAGATTCCATTCGCGAATGATGTTGTAGGCTTTCTCAAGCTCGTCGACCGCTAGGTCGATCTCCCCCTTGACGCCATGGAAGTAGCCCAGATCGTAGTAAATGTGCGCCAGGTTGAAAGGGTGGTCGACTTCGGTGGCGATAGCCAGCGCGGTTTTACCGTGAAGTGTGGCCTGTTCGAACTCCCCCCGTTCCGCTAGGGCCCATACGAGCCAGGAACGGGCGACGACGGCGGGAACGAAAGGCAG
>JAJFJC010000291.1 GCA_021774385.1 Alphaproteobacteria bacterium | reverse complement strand
TATTGACCGTGCTTGGGGCAACGCTGGGTGTGACGGTTTTATTTTTTCTGCTGCGGTCCGCTCTGCCACCAGCCTGGTCGTCACCAGGCAGTCCGGAACTTTATTTGGTGGGCGTGCTGGGGGCGTTGCTGACCCTGACGCCGTTCGCGTTCTCGTTGGCGAAACGCTCTGGTGCTTCCGAGAGCCCGCCCGCATGGTTTGTTGCCCATGTCATCGCCGCAAGTGTTGGCGTCGCGCTTTTGTTGGTACATTCCGGTGGTTATGTGCGTCGTCCGCCGGCGTTACTGCTGGCCGGCGGGTTATTTCTTATCGTGCAGGGTGCCTGGGCGCGGATTTATCTGTCACACAAGATCTCCGGCATTTTCGGTGGAAAATACTGCGCGATTATCGGTGGCAAGACGGTCGATAAGAATCGTCTACGGGCCATAATCGCGAATAAACGCGCCGTCTTGGAAAAACTAGATGGTACCGCCGACGAGGGATTGTTTTCGGCGACGCTTTCGCATTGGTGCCGGCACCCGCTTCTGAGCCTTCGCTATGTGCGTTTGGTGCGGGCGGAAATGGATTTGATCGGGCAGCGAAAAGCCATCACTCCAATGCTCGCCTATTGGCGGGCGCTTCATATCGCGGTGGCGTTTCTGTTTCTGGTTGGTCTGGTCGTGCACATCCTCACCGTCACGTTCTTCGCCGGCTACGTGGCGGATGGCGGGTCGATACACTGGTGGCATCTGACGGCATGGGGAGGGCCAACTCCGTGAGCCAACTCGCGCTGATGATCGATTTGGAGCGCTGTATCGGCTGCAAGAGCTGCGAAGCGGCGTGCAAGCAAGAACACGGGCTCGGCCCGCACGAATACCGCAACAAAGTACTATGGATGGAAACGCCGGGCACGCCACATGTCGATTTACTGACGGTCACCTGCCAGCACTGCGAACGGCCGGCCTGCTTGCGCGCCTGCCCGGTCAACCCGAAGGCCATTCACAAAGATGCGGAAACCGGTGTCGTCGCCGTCGACGAAAGCCGCTGCACGGGTTGTGGAGAATGCGTCGTCGCTTGTCCTTATGGCGCGATGGGGTTCGATCCAATCGATCATCACGCGGTCAAATGCGATCTGTGCGCCGACCGTCGCGGTCGTGGCGAGAAACCCGCCTGCGCCAGCGTCTGCCCGACGACCGCGATCCGCTTTGGCGAACGCGATGCACATATTGCGGCGGCGCAAGACGACGCGCGAACATTGGTCGATCACGATCATTTCCTGATGGGGCCGGCGACGGTTTATTTACAAAATAATCGCCGCAACGAAGAGATGGCGGCGCCGAAGCTGATTGCGCTGATGGAGGATGCCTCGAGCCGCGATCCGCTAAAGTCCGTCACACGGGAAGGTCCCTATGGCGCCGACCGGGCCGAGCGTACGGCTGACCGCGTCGTGCCGGGCGCCTGCAATATTTGCTTCAACGGCTGTCCCGTAAAGTTCCATATCAAGGACGATACGGTGGTTGGGATTAGCGGTAACGATGAGGACCCCGTGTTTCAGGGCCATATCTGCCCGAAATCGCAGATGACCTTGCAACTCTACAACAACGAACGGCGTTTGACCCAACCATTGAAACGCGTCGGCCCGAAAGGGTCTGGCCGTTTGGAACCGATTTCCTGGCCGCAGGCACTCGACGAAATTGCCGCCAAACTGATCGCATTACGGGACAAGCATGGACCGGAAACCTTGGCGCTATTTTCTGGTACGCGGTCGGGGATCATCACCAATCAAGGATATGTCCGGATGTTCGGACAAATGTGGGGGACCCCGAACACGGAGAGCACCGAACCGTATTGTTCGTCGTCCAAGAACCTTGCCTTTGGGCTGGTCCAGACAAACCGCGCGCTCCCCAACAGCTACAAGCAGACCGATATCGGCAGTGCCGGGATGTATTTGTATATCGGCGATAATCAGGCGGAAACGCGGCCGGTCTATTTCGGATTGATCAATGAGTGGCGGCGCGAGTCTGGCGCGCGGATGGTCGTCGTTGACCCGCGTTTCAGCGCGACCGCCAACAAGGCGGACCAATGGCTGCCGATCCGGTCCGGAACCGACATGGCGCTCGGCCTTGCCATGATCAACCATATCTTTGCGAAGAGTTTGCACAACCGGCATTTTTGCGAGAATTGGGTCGAGGGCTGGGAGCGTTGGCGCGATTTCGTCGACGAGAAGGGCTATACACCGGCTTGGGCCGCGCCGATTACCGATCTGCCGCAAGAAGCCATCGAAGCCCTAGCGGAGGAGGTTGCAAAATCCGATGGCTGCATGATTTATGCAAGCCGTGGGATCAATCAGCATTCCAACGGTACGCAAACCAATCGCGTTCTCATGTTCTTGGCGGCCATGACCGGAAATTGGGGGCGTCCCGGCGGCGGCTATTTCAATATATCCTCGGCCATGTTCGTTCAGGCCAATGCACCCGAAGACCGCCAGACAATTCCGCAAAAACCAGCGGTTGGCCGGACGCAATCCGCGTGGCTGGCGGCCATGACCGATGGGGTGCCATATCCGATCACCGCCATGATCGGGTCCAACAACCCCTTTTCCAACTGGCCATCCCAGGACCTGGTGCGCGAGGCGGCGCGGTCGCTGGAGCTGTATGTCCATCTTGGTTTGTTCGAGAATGAAGCGCATGAATGGGCCGACTATGTGTTGCCTGTCGCGAGCGGCATCGAAAAGGGTGGAATTTCGAGAGCCTCCGAGGAACGCCGAATTGTTTGGAACGATAAACTTGTCGACCCGCCGGGTGAGGCCCGGTCGGACGGCTGGATTTGGATTGAGATCGGCAAGCGGCTTGGTTTCGGTGATGTGCTGAAGGAGGAGTACAAGGACACGGCGCGATTCTGGGACGACATGTGCGCCAACAACGACTATTTGCGCGGTTGTACCGTCGAGGCGTTTCGGGCCAGCCCGACCCGGACCATGCGCTTTCCGTTGACGGAGGACGGTGCGCCGGCGCCGGAAACGCTCTTCCTCGAAGGTACGACCGCCATCGGGCAACCGGAGGGTAAACGCTTCCCGACATCGAGCGGCAAACTGCAATTCTGGACGGCGGAGCAGGACGCCGCATTTACGGCGTTGGGCCTGTCGGCGTTACCTGAATTTTACAGCGACCGTGAGCAGCTGATCGAATTGCCCTATGTCGAGCGTGCAGGTGATGTCACCGCATTGGAACAGCCGCTGATGTTTTCGGAGCGGCGAAGCTACGGCAGACCGGCGCGAATTGTCGAGGGATCGAACGACTCACCGGGCGCCCGGTTGCGCGCACAAGGCTTCGACACGGAACTTGTCACCGGCCGGCCACCGGCGCCGCACTTTCATTCCTGGACGCATGACTTTTGGCAGGCGCAGGAAATGTGGCCCGATCTCTATATTCAAATACATCCCAGTAAAGCCGCCGCCATTGGTATCGAGGATGGCGGCGTTGTCCGGGTCGAAACAACGGATGGTATGATCGAGGCGCGGGCTTGGATTCGTGAAGGTATTCGCCCCAATGCGGTTTACGTGCCCATTGGGTGGGGCGATAGGCAGCCTTATAATCCATGGCGGCCGGTCAATTATCTGACCGACCATACGCAACGCGACCCAATGGCGGATCAGACGAACCTCAAGACCCGGCTTTGTAAAGTGTCCGCCGCTTGAAGTGGTTCTAAAGCGCAGGGAGGATTAGGTCATGGGCGAACGAATCAAACTTGGAACCGCACTACCGTTCACCGATATCGGTGCGGACCCGGATACGGTTGCGGCCTTTGCGCAGACCGCGGAGGCGCTGGGCTACGATCATCTCACCGGTACCGACCATGTGTTGGGGGTGAATGTCGCCAACCGGCCGGATTGGGATATGAGCCGCAATACCTCCGCTGATATTTTCCATGACCCCTTCGTCCTCTTTGGATTCCTGGCGAACGCGACCCAGCGCATCGAATTTTCGGTTCAGGTGTTGATACTGGCGCAGCGCCAAACGGCGTTGGTTGCCAAGCAGGCGGCATGTGTCGATGTCCTTTCCTGTGGCCGGTTCCGGCTTGGCGTCGGTATCGGCTGGAATAAGGAAGAGTTCATCGCTCTCAACGAGAACTTCCATGACCGTGGCAAGCGTTCGGTGGAGCAGATCGAGGTGATGCAGAAGCTTTGGGAAGAAGAACATGTCACCTTCAAAGGGCAATGGCACGAGATCCCTGACGCGGGTATCAATCCGCTCCCGCTGAACCGTGCGATGCCATTGTGGTTTGGTGGGCATGTCGACGCCACGTTGCGCCGTACAGCCAAATATGGCGACGGTTGGATTATGCTGGCGCATCCGCCGGGCGAAGCCGCGCTCGCGTCGTTTGAGAAATTGCGCGGCTATGTGGCCGAGGAAGGCCGCGATCCCGCTTCGGTCGGTATCGAGATTTGGACGTCCATCGCAAGTGGCGGGCCGGAGGATTGGCGTGCCGAAGCGCGTTTTTGGAAAGAGGCCGGCGTCACCCATATTACCGTCAATAATGCCCGCGACCGCGATCATCACAAACGCATTGAAGGCCGTAGCTTCTCGGATCATATCGCCGGAATAGAACGCTATCGCGACGCCGTCGCCGACGTCTTATAAAGCCTTCCGACAGCCCAACGAATTTCGAGGACTCGCCCCGTGCCGAAAACACCACTGCTTTTTACCCCGCTCAAACTGCGCGGTGTTACGCTGCCGAACCGTGTCGTTGTTTCGCCACTCTGTATGTATTCGGCAAAGGATGGCATCGCGACGGATTGGCAGTTCGCGCATCTGAGCACCTTTGCGCGTGGCCGCGCCGGGCTCGTGTTTACCGAAGCGACGGCGGTCGAGCCGCGCGGGCGGATCACACCTGACTGCCTTGGCATCTGGACCGACGAGCAGGCCGAGGCAATCAGGCCGACGGTTCGCTTCATCGAAGAGATGGGCTGCGTGCCGGGCATGCAGATCGCTCATGCCGGCCGTAAGGGTTCGGCTAATCCACCCTTCAAGGGCGGTACGCCATTGGCGATTGACGATGCGGATGCGTGGGAGACAGTCGCCCCGTCCGCTGAACCCGTCGGTGAAGGATGGCCGGCACCGCATGGGCTGGAGACATCTGAAATCGCTGGTATCGTGGATGACTTCGCCGCCGCGGCTCGGCGCGCGCAGGCGGCTGGATTCAAGGTTCTCGAAATTCACGGCGCCCATGGTTATTTGATCCACAGCTTCCTGTCGCCGCTTTCGAACACGCGGAACGATGCATATGGTGGCGACCTGCAGGGCCGCATGCGTTTCGCGTTAGAAGTGACAGAGGCGACACGCGCGGCGTGGCCCGACGACCTGCCGTTATTTTTCAGGATTTCGGCCGTCGATGGACCGGCGGGGGGATGGTCGGTGGAAGACTCCGTAATTTTGTCGCGCGTGTTAGCGGCGCGGGGAGTCGATGTCGTGGACTGTTCCGCCGGCGGTGTCCGGGGGGCGCCCGCCTTCCGTGCCTCGGACTCCGGGGCGCCGCTGAAGGCCGGCGCGGAGAGGCCGCTGGGATTTCAAGTTCCGTATGCCGAACGGGTTCGCAAAGACGCCGCCGTCAAAACAATGGCCGTCGGTGTGATCGTCGACCCGCAGCAGGCGGAAGATATCCTTCAGGATGGCCGCGCCGACCTCGTCGCGCTGGGCCGGGAAATTATGTACAATCCGTTTTGGCCGCTGCATGCGGCGCAGGCATTAGGCGTCGACCCGGAATCGGCTATGTGGCCGAAACAGTATGGCTGGGCGGTTAAGCGTCGCGGTGAAATCGCGGCCTACAATGGCGATATGCACCGTTAGCGATTAGTCCGTGAACGGACAAGGCTGAGTATCATATCCACCGTCTCGCCATTTTTGGATAGCGGGAGCATCAACCGCTCCACCACGGTGTAGTCGTTGTTTTCTTCCTGTAGAAAATTGCGGTGGTAGAGCGGCTTCCCTGTCGTCGCTACCTTCTCGTAACGTAGAATGACATTGCTGTACTCGCTCTTTTTGACACCAGTGCCAACTTCTTCTCCGGTGAGTTCCTTGCCGAGAAGGTTCACCACGGCCGTACCCATTAGCCGATAGACGAATTTCGGTTTGCTTGAAACCACGTCGACGAGAGATATGAATTCCAGCAAGCTCGGAATGTCCGACGGTTCTATGTCGCTCCGTGAAGGAAATTGCCGGTTGCCACGCAATCGATCCCAATAATCATAAATCTCTCGGATCTGTGATGCGCAGTCCCAGGGAATTTTATTTTCTTCATTCACGGACGAATACTACCGGAATTTCGACCCCTAGTTCAATTTGATATGTAGGTATTGCTCAAAGATTGTATAGGCGACATGCGCGGCGAGCCTGTTGAGGCAAGCAGATCGGTTTTGTGCTCCGGTGAAAATCGCGAAAGGTTAAAGCTTGGCGATACCCGCTCGAGAGCAATCCTCGTCTTCTTGCGCCGTACCGCCGCCGACTCCGACGGCACCAATAATTTTGCCATCCCGAGAGATCGGAACACCGCCTTGGCCGAGCATCATATGGCCGCCCTCCGCGGCGACGATCCCGCGCAAAGTTGGATGATTTGCGCGTTCGGTCAAATTTCCACTAGGTTGTCCAAACGCCGCCGAAGCCATCGCCTTGCCCTGACTGCCGAAACCGCCCGCCCAGGTCGCGTTATCCATGCGCTGGAAGGCGACTAACCTGCCGCCGGCATCACAGATCGCGACATTGATACCAATGTTAAGCTCACTTGCCTTGGCGATAGCGCCTTGGGCGATACGGTTGGCTTCTTCGAGAGTCAGTGCCATGAGGTTAATTCTCCATCATCGGAAATTTGTTTAGGTCGCTAAACTAGCGCTCCTTCGTCAAGGTTCAAACGAAATTTACTTTGGGGTCCTATGCACGTTCGCTCGGCGGTCGGGACTGCATCATTTCCGACAGCGACTTTCTGGCTTGTCCGGTGGAATTGAAATTGTCCGGCGAGAGCCACGCTTCGAGACGTTTCTTCACATCGGGCCATTCATCATCGAGGATGGAATACCAGGCGGTGTCCCTGTTCAGCCCCTTGAAAATCAGGTGATTGTAGTGTGTGCCCTCATAGCGAAAGCCGAGCCGGCGCGCGGCGGCACGTGACTTGGCGTTCAGCGCGTTGCAACGCCACTGCATGCGCCGATACCGAAGGTTGGTCATGGCATGGTCCAACATCAGATAAAGGGCCTCGGTGGCCGCGCGCGTGCGTTGCATCGCCGGTGCAAACCAGATGTAACCGATTTCAATGACGCCATTGCCAGGATGCATATCCATGAAACTTGCCTGTCCGCTGGCGGGACCATCGGGCTTGGGCCGCAGGGCGTAAAAAATACGGTCCTGGCTCCCGGCGCAGGCGCGGACATGGGCGGTATAGGCCTCGCGGTCGGGCCAGGGCCCCTCCGGCAAATAGGTCCAAATCGCACGCCCTTCCTCCGTCGTGTGGGACGCTTCATAGAGGTCGTTCGCATGGCGAGCGGGGTCAATTGGTTCCAGGGTAATGTGTTCGCCTTCCATGTTGGCGCGCGCCGGCACGAGGCTAGACGGTAGATTTTCAACGTTGCCGCCAAATAGGGGGCGGGGGAATAGTTGCTCGGTGTTATCGGTCATTGCGGGCTCCCGGAAGGTCGATGTGTTGGACCAATTTCGTCGCTGAACGGTCCGATGGAAAGGGCCATTTGGGATGTAATGCTGGAACCAATTAGCAAAAGCTTGCTTGACGACACGCTGCTTGCGACCTTGTCGCTTAAATCAACATGGGGAGCAATTAGATGCAATCGATCGAGGGCAAGGTGGCTTGGGTAACCGGCGCGGGGACAGGGATTGGTCGCGGCGGGGCCGTTGCGCTAGCCGGTGCCGGTGCGAAAACCGTCCTTTCGGGCCGCCGTGTGCCGGAGCTGGAAGCGACAAGGAAACTGATTGCGGACGCCGGCGGTGAAGCCGTTGTCGAGCCCGTTGATATCAGCGATTCTGATATGGTGAATGCGGTTACGGCGAAGATCAAGGAACGGTTTGGCCGCCTCGATATCCTCGTCAATAGCGCGGGACTGAATGTTCCTAAGCGGCGCTGGCGGGATGTGGAAGCATCGGACTGGCATATCGTTGTCGATGTCGATTTGAATGGTGCTTTCTATTGCTCGCATGCGGCGCTACGGATCATGCGTGAGCAGCGTGACGGGCTTATCATCAATATTTCGTCAATGGCCGGGAAATATGTCGGCACCGTGTCGGGGGCGGCCTATACGGCGGCAAAGCATGGTGTGAATGCGATGAGCGAAAGCATCAATCTTGAAAATTGCCATCTCGGTATCCGGGCATGCGCGATTTGCCCCGGTGAAGTGGAAACGGAAATTCTCGATAAGCGCCCGATTCCCCCAACAGCGGAAGACCGTGCGCGGATGATTAAGGAATCGGATATGGGAGACACAATCTTGTTCGTGGCGCGGATGCCAAACTATGTCTGCATCAATGAATTGTTGATCACGCCGACATGGAACCGCACCTATATCGGCGGTAGTGCGGACCGGGCTATCCCGCGCGACGATTGAGCTGGAGACGAAATAATGGAAGTTGGAATCGTATTGCCTGGATCGGCGAAGACGCCACCAGAACTGATTATAGAAGCAGCAAAGGCCATCGAGGAACGCGGCTTCCATTCCATTTGGGCACCGGAACATGTCGTATTCTTTCAACAATATGAATCTCAATACCCCTATGCTGAGGACGGCAAATTGCGTGGTTTCGAAGCGGGCATGATCGAGCCGTGGACGATGCTGTCCTTTGTCGCGGCGCATACGAA
This sequence comes from Alphaproteobacteria bacterium, assembly GCA_021774385.1. Lineage (GTDB taxonomy): Bacteria > Pseudomonadota > Alphaproteobacteria > UBA8366. The sequence goes on along the minus strand of JAJFJC010000291.1, from coordinate 34,996 downwards.
GAAGGTCCGCCTTGGCTCGTCGGTTTGTCTGATCCCGCAGCGTAATCCGGTATACACGGCAAAACAGATCGCCGACTTGGACTTTCTGTCCAGCGGCCGGGTCGATGTGGGCGTCGGGGTTGGCTGGTTGCGCGAGGAATTCGAAGCGCTGCAAGTCCCGTTTGAACGGCGCGGTGCGCGGGCTAGGGATTATCTGGGTGTCATGAAGGCATTGTGGACGGAGGAGCTAGCATCCTACGAAGGCGAGTTCTATTCGCTGCCGCCTTGCATGCAGAACCCCAAACCGGTTCAGGACCCACACCCACCCTTCATTTTTGGCGGTGAAAGCGAGCCGGCGCTACGCCGTGTCGCGGATTTTGGTAAGGGTTGGATGGGGGCAAGCCTCTTGCCCGAGGACATGCCAGCCAAGCTGGCGCGGTTGGATACGCTGTTGGCGGAACGCGGCCGTTCCCGAAGTGACATCAAGCTGTTCGTGATGCCCAACCAGGCGCCAAAGGCCGAGCTGTTTCCGCAATATGAAGACCTCGGCGTTCAGCAGGTCGTTCACCTCGTGCCGTTGAAACATATCGACGATGTGCGGTCGCGGCTCGACCGGATGGCGCATATGGCGTTTGGTTGACGGTTAGCCTGTCTGTGCGTTCGAGGTGTGCGTAGCGATGGCATCGGCGATGGTCGGGACCGCGCCGTCGGGATAGTCATGGCCCATGCCATCGATAACCAGTATCCGCGCACCGGGGATGGACTTCTGCACGTCTTCGGCACAGCCAAGCGGCACGAGCGGATCGTCCCGGCCATGAATAACGAGTGTCGGCGCGGTGATGTCGCCGAGCTTCGCGACACGGCTGTCGCCGGAGGCGATGCTGGCCAGCAAGTGCCGGCTGTTCCCGGCCGGGTAGAAGGAACGATCGTAGAGGCGCCCAGTCCGGTCGCGGATTTCAGCTTCGTTGCGCGGGAACCCGGGGCTGCCGATAAGATGCGATGTCGAGATCGCTTCCTCGACCGCGCCTTCTCGGGTACCCGACGGGTTGCGCGGTTTCGCGAGCCATTCCGCGACATCCCCCGTGGGGCGCGGCAATCCGCGTCGGCCGGACGTCGCCATGATGGATATCATCGTCGCGATTTTTTCAGGATGCCGGATTGCTAATGTTTGCGCGATTGCACCGCCATTCGAACTGCCGACAATGTGAGCTTTTTCAACATTGATGGCGTCGAGCAGTCCGGCGGCATCGTCGGCCATATCTTCTAAAGTATAAGGCGCCGCCACTTTTTCTTTCGCTCTCGCCTGGCCGAAAGCGGATTTGATATCGGCTGGACCCCAATCGTCGTACTTGGTTGAAAGGCCAATGTCCCGGTTGTCGTAAGCGATGACCCGAAAGCCCCGGGCGACCAAAGCGTCGACGAAAGTCTGTGTCCAACTGATGATCTGAACGCCGAGTCCACCCACAAGCAGTAAGGGTTCGCCGTTTTCCGGGCCCGATACTTCATACGCCATTTCGACGCCGTTCGTCGTTGCCATTGGCATGGTGCGTTCCTTCTTTTGATTGTCTCGATTATTCCGCCGCGCGCTGGCGGCTGGCGAGGTAGTCCCGCGTTGTTTGAAGATAGGCTTCTTCCTGATCTCGAAGTTCCGGGAGGCCGACGAGCGCCGTGTAGGTTGCAAAATCAACCATGCCGGATTGCGCGGACTCAGTTGTCCCATCCTGCTTCAGAGCCCCGTACATATCCTGTAGTGCTTTGGTCACCGTAAACACACTGGCAACCGGCCAAACGGCTGCCGCGTATCCGATATCCTGTAGCTCCTGCGCGGTGAGCATTGGCGAATCACCAAAATCAACCATATTGGCGAAATGTGGCGCCTTGATTTCCGTACATATGCGCCGCATGTCTTCTTCTGTTTTGGGGGCTTCGACGAAGATCATATCCGCGCCTATTTCTAGCGCCATTTGCCCCCGGCTGATCGCTTCCTCAATATCGATCACACCGAGTGCATCCGTGCGCGCCATGATCATGAAATCAGGATCCCGCCGGGCGTCCAGCGCCGATTTTAGTTTGCCAAGATAGTCTTCGACAGAGACCACATCCTTGCCAGGCGTGTGACCGCATCGCTTTGGAAATATTTGATCTTCGATAAACAAACCGGCGACCCCGGCACGCTCGAAATCCCGTACGGTCCGCCGGACATTGGTGACGTTGCCGAATCCGGTGTCGGCGTCGACAAATACCGGTATTTCGACCGCGTCGCAGATGCGGGCGTAATGGTCGGCCATTTCATTTGCCGAAAGCTGTGAGCTGTCAGGTTGGCCCAATAGTGCGCCGGTGGCGGCAAATCCGGCGGCGGTAACCGCTTCGAACCCGGCATTCTCGGCAATACGAGCGCTCAATGCATCATGCACCCCAGGCATCATCAACAGGTCGGGGGCATGAACTAGCTGCTTAAACCGGGCCGTGATCTTCATAGGCTTTTCTCCGCGGTAACGATGCAAGGCAAGTCAGTGACACGGAAGATATTTATCCGAAGGTCACCGTTGCGGCCATGGCAATCGTGCCATCTGGCGTTACGGCCCATAATTCACCTCCATTACCATCCGCTGTCGGCCTGCCGACCACATCGAACGGATCGTTGTCGAAGAGCGGCGCGCGGGCGCGCATGGCGTAGGTCTTGAGATCACGCCCGCCGCTATTGTCGCGCGCAAGGTCTAGCAGGCATTGCGAGGAATAAGGTCCATGCACGACGAGACCGGGATAGCCTTCGATATCCATCGCGTAGGGCCGATCGTAGTGGATCCGGTGCGGATTGAAGGTCAATGCCGAGTAGCGGAACAAGGACACCGGCCCTGGCGTGATACGCCGTTTCCAAGGTGTGTCGGATGGCGGTGCTTCGCGCTTTGGCACGCCGCTCTTCTCGCCCGGTTTGACCTCTTCCCGGAACACGCCTGCTGCTTCTTCTTCCAGGGCTAGCCCTCCCGGGCCGTAAATCCGAGAAACCACAGTGGTAAAGATCAACGCGCCCGTGCTGCCTTCGCGCAGTTGAATATCAGCCAGCTCGGTTTCGCGCCGTAGTTTCTCGCCGACCAGAATCGGCCGATGAAACACATGCTTGGTGCCAGCGAACATGCGCCGGGGAAACGGCATTTCCGGCATGACATCGCTGTCCATCGGCAGCCCGTCCGCGCCAAGGCGGTCTGGTGGAGACATTGGCAAGAAGTAGCAACGGTGCCAGCCCGGCGCGACCGGTTCTCCGGGCCCGGGCGCTTTCTCATCGCGCCCAAATGTCACGACCATACCCTTCAATGGCGCTTCGGTCGCGATGTCTTCGGCTTCGGTCTTGGTGCCGATATGCGCCTGTAGCGCTGCAATGTCGATGGTCATTCCTGCCTCCCGAGTCCACATCTTCGGTGATGCCTACTATGCTGGCATAATCTATGGCGAACGCAAATCACGTCGTATCGAAGGGAAAGACAGACATGGCGGACACACCAATTCTAATTTGGGGCGCGGGCGCGATCGGCGGCGCGATTGGCGCCTTTTTGGCGCGCGCCGGGAAGGATGTTCTGTTTGTCGACCGGGTTGCAGACCATGTTGCCGAAATAAACGAGACCGGAATGCGGATCTCCGGCCCGGTCGCGGAATTTACCACGCCGGCGCGCGCAACGACCCCGGAAGATTTGGATGGAATATTCGATACCGTCTTCCTGTGCGTTAAGGGCCAGGACACGGTCGGCGCGGTCAAGGCGCTGAAGCCGCACCTTACTGCAGACGGTTGCGTTGTCTCGGTGCAGAACGGTCTCAACGAAACCGTGATTGCGGATTTGATCGGCGCGGAGCGAACCGTTGGCGCCTTTATTAATTTTGGTGCCGATTATCATGGGCCGGGACATATCTTTTATGGCGGCCGCAGCGCGGTCGTCGTCGGCGAGATCGACGGCACAATCACACCACGTTCCGAGAGACTGCACGCTCTGCTCAAGATATTCGAGGAGGATGCGATCCTGACCGACAATATCTGGGGCTATCTCTGGAGCAAGATGGGATATATCTCGCTATTGTTCGCGACCGCGATTGTCGATGCGACGATCGACGAAGTGATCGCATCGAAGACCCACCAACCACTGCTCGAAGCGCTAGCGCGCGAGGTGATGGCCGTTGCGGAAGCAAAAGGGTTGAAGCCGCATGGTTTCGACCCTTTCGATCCGCAAGGTTTCACCGCCGACGCGGACCCGGCGGTCACGCAAGCGGCCTTCGACAAGATGGTCGACTATAGGAATCGGTCCGAGAAGAAGTACAGCGGAATGTGGCGAGATATAGCGGTCCGTAAACGCAAGACCGAAGTGAACTACCTATTGGTGCCGTTTGTGCGTGAGGCCGATGCGCTCGGCGTGCCGGTACCGCTGAACAAGCAAATGATCGAGCTGGTTTACGATATCGAGGAAGGACATCGTCAGCAGAGCTGGGATACGTTGGACCTCCTCAAAGCCGAGATGAGCTAAAAACACTTAAATTCAGATAAGGAACTCACCGAATGAAAAAATCCGCCGCCCATGTGTTGGCCGCGACATTGGACGCCCATGGTGTCGACGTTGCCTATTGCGTTCCCGGCGAAAGCTATCTGCCGCTGACCGACGCGTTTCTTGATTTTCCGAATATGAAGCTGGTCGTGTGCCGGCATGAGGGTGGGGCGGGATTGATGGCCGTGGCGCATGCCCGGCTGCGCAACGAACCAGGTGTCTGCATCATCAGCCGGGGCCCTGGCGCGATGAACACGGCGATCTCGCTGCACGTCGCCTATCACGATGCCGAGCCCGTGGTATTCCTTGTCGGTCAGGCGGATTTGAACGAACTCGGCCGTATGACCTTGCAGGAAATGAACTATTCGAAAACCTTTTCGGATACCACCAAGATGGTCATCGAAGTCGTTGACTCCAGTCAAATCAGTGAGTCCGTGGCGCGCGCCTTCCATGTGGCGCAAGCGGGAACGCCGGGTCCTGTCGTGGTGGTCCTGCCGGAAGACTTGCTGTATGGCGACACCGAAGCTGAGATATTGGGGCCACGGGCGAAGGCGGTGACCGCGCCCACGCCTGATGATACGGAACGCGCGTTGGAGATGTTGCGCGGTGCGGAGCGGCCACTGGTCATTGCGGGCGGTCGGATGCACGGCGCGGCGGCGCTTGGCGATTTGACAACTTTTGCGGAAACTTTCGACCTACCGGTATCCGTATCGCAGCGGCGTTTTCATGTCTTCGACAGCCGGCATCCAAACAGCGCCGGCCGACTTGCCAACCGCGCGCCGGCGGAACTGCTGAATATTATGCGCGAGTCTGATTTGCTTGTGGTCGTCGGCGAACGGATCGGGCCGTCGATGAGTCAGGGTTATACCTTCCCACGTGCGCCGAAACCGGATCAGCAGATGATCCATGTCTGGCCTGACCCGGTCGAGGTTGGCCGCGTCTACCAGCCGACGCTCGGCCTCGGTTGCGATCCGCACGAATTCATCAAGGCAATGCTGGCCGCTGGCCCTGGTACATTGCCCGCGGGCCGTAAGGAATGGGTTAAACAGCTTAACGATGCCCATAATTCGGTCATGGAATGGAACCCCGTCTCGGCCAATGATGGCGTCGTCTTCGGCCATGTGACGGCGGCGATCAATAAACACCTTGCGCCCGATGCGGTTGTCACGACCGATGCGGGTAATTTTTCAAGCTGGCCTGCCCGCTTCCTTCATCTTGGTCAGGAGAACATGTTCATCGGCGCGACGGTCGGTGCTATGGGCCCCGGCGTACCCTCCGGTGTCGCGGCGGGATTATCCTCGCCGGGCCGGCAGATCGTTGTGTTTGTTGGTGACGGCGGGATCATGATGACCGGGAACGAGCTGGCAACGGCGGTGCAGTACGGCGTGCCGATCAAAATTTTCGTCGCCAACAACAACGCCTACGGCACAATTCGGATGCATCAGGCGAAGGCCTTCCCCGGTCGGGTGTCGGCCACAACGACACTGGGCAATCCAGATTTCAAGGCTTGGGGGGAAGCTTTTGGCGCGAAAGGTTACTGCATCGAAACCGAAGGTGAAGTCGAGCAAGTCGTCGCGGAAGCAATGGCGCATGATGGGCCGGCGGTCGTCGAGACTCGCATCAGCCTTAACCATATTTCGCCAGCCGCACGGATTGACGAGATCGAGTCCCGTTAGGCCGCTTCGGAATCCATGATCGTGGTGCGGTGCATATGCCTGCGCTGTTCGGGGCCGTAGTCCCCGACCGCGCAATGCATTAGGGAGCGGTTGTCCCAAAGGACGATGTCCCGTGGTTGCCAACTGTGTCGATAGAAAAATTGCGGCTTGGTCATATGCCGATAGAGGTGCTCGAGAATAGTGTCGCTCTCGTCAAGGGCCAAATCCTTGATCCGCACGGTGAAGCCCGGATTGACGAACAGGCATTTTCGTCCTGTTTCGGGGTGCATGCGGATCACGGGATGTTCCACGGGTGGTCTGGCGTTTAGTGCTTCCTCGGGTACCGGCGCCGTGCCCGGAATGTTTTTGGTGTATTTTTCGATCGCATGGCGAAAGTGATGGATCGCGGTCTTGTCGTCCAAAAATTCTTTCATGGGTTCGGATAAGGCGTCGTACGCGGCGGCGGTATGGGCGAACATCGTGTCTCCGCCGCATTCCGGGACTTCGACCGCATACATCACCGACCCTTTCGACGGTGTTTTCTCGTAAGTGAGATCGGAATGCCAGTATTGTCCCGCGTTCGGTCGTCCTTGCGGCTTACCGTTCTCGACGACATTAGAGATCAAATAGACTTCCGGATGCTCCTCGAGCAGCTCATCTTTCAGTACATGAATCATGAGTTTTCCGAAACGGCGGCTGAAATCGACATGCTGCTCGGGTGTGATGTTTTGGTCGCGAATAACGACGACGGAATGCCGATTGAAGGCGTCATAGATCGTATCGAACGTCTTATTGTCCAAATTGGCGATATCGATGCCGGTAATTTCCGCGCCTAGGTTTGGCGTCATCTGGCGGCATGTCATATTCATAGTCGTCGATCCCTACTGTTCTGACTGATAGGTCATCTTAAGAAACCTGGCAATCCGATGCTATTCGTCTTCCCGGTCGAATAGGGTGATCATCTGCCCAACATCTTGCTTTTCGGCCTCGGCCAGAATTTGGCTGCCCAGCATGATGTCGCTGATGGCAAATCCACGGTGCCATAGGACGATCAGCCCATCGCTTTCCTCCCGGCTGCTGATTTTACCGGCTGCGACTTCACCGATTTCGCCGTGCAGTCCGTCGCGTGTCAGCTCGCCGCTCTCGATCATCGGAAACAGCTGGCCACCCTTGCAGCATTGTTCCCAGTCGTCGACGATTACCTTTGACGCGCGTCGTACCGTCTTGGGATCGGTCGCCATCACCCAGCCATAGGTGATCAGCAAGCAGTCGTCCTTGAGCCACTCGTCCTTGATCAGAAGCATCGGTTTTTCGAGGCGTGTTGCTTCGATGACGATATCGGCTCCGCGTACAGCGCTCTCGGCATCGTCGACGGCAATGGCATTGACGCCGAGTTTGCTCCGAAGTTCTTCGACGAGCCTTTCTCTCGTTTCGGGCCGCTTGCTGTTCACGCGGACCTCTTCGATATCGAAGAGCTCATTTAGCGACGCGATATTCGCGAACGCGGTGCCGCGCGCACCGATATGCCCGATAATTTTCGATGACGGTTTGGCCAAAAGCTTTGCACCGACGCCGGTGACGGCACCCGTGCGATGCGTCGTGATGTCGGTCGCGTCCATGATCGCGCGCGGTATGCCGATGCGGGGGTTATACAGGGTGAGCATGCCGACTTCGGAAGGGAGCCCATGATCGTAATTGTCGACATAATCGCCGACGACCTTGACGCCAGCGGTGTCGATCGGCCCGACCCAGCCAACGAGAACGTTGAAGTGGCCGTTATAGCGGTCGTCGAGCTGAATGTGCGATTTCGGTGGCAACACAACATCGCGATTGCCGTGTGCGATCAAGCCCTCTTCCACGCATTTTAGGATGACGTCGGTCGATGGCATCACGGATTCGACCTGGTCTCGGGTCAGTAATCGAAATTCTACTTTGGCCATGGCCGGGCTCCTTGATGAGGCTTCAGTATTCGGTGTGCTGAGCGTAGCCTAATGTAAGAACTTGTACTGAGCCAAGTTAGGGAAACACCATGCCGCCGAATATTATCCTTATTATGACCGACCAGCAGCGGGCCGACAGTATCGGGGCGCTCGGGTCGCCGTGGATGCACACACCAAATCTCGATCGGTTGGTCGCCGAGGGAACGGCATTTACGAACTGTTTCGTAACGTCGCCCGTTTGTGTCGGCGCCCGCGCGAGCCTGTTCAATGGCATGTACCCGCATGCGACCGGCATCTTCAGTAACTTTCAACCCTGGAAACCGAACTGGATTCACTGGCTGGCGGACGCTGGATACCACTGCGCGAGCATCGGGAAGATGCATATCAATCCCTATGACGAACTCGGTGGTTTTCATCAGCGCTTTGCTGTTGAGAACAAGGATCGTCCTTTGTTTTTGAAGGAACATGACCGCGCTTTTTACGACGAATGGGATAAGGCGCTTTTCGCCCGAAAACTGGTGAAACCTTCTCGTTACACGCGGCTTGCGGAGGACCGTGCCGGGTTTCTGGCGGCGCTCGGGTGTTTCGACTGGCCCATCGATGAGGATATGCATCCGGATTTCTTCATCGGCGATACGGCGACGTGGTGGCTTGAGGAGCGCAAGGCGGAGTCGCCCTTGTTTCTGCAGATCGGATTTCCGGGACCCCATCCACCTTACGATCCCGTTCGGCGCTATCTGGATGAATACGCCGACGTGGATATTCCGGTGCCATCGGTCGGTGCTGATGAACTCGCCGCGCAGCCGCCGATGCACGCGGCCCTGCGCCAGAACATGATCGACTACAACATCGACTCGATTGCTTGGCGGGAAAATCCCTCGCCCGCGGATTTGCTGCGCTTGCGCCGACATTACGCAGCAAACGTAACGATGATCGATGAGAAGGTTGGTCAGATCATGGAAGTGTTGCAACGGCGGGGATATCTCGACGATGCGGTCGTCATTTTTACGTCGGATCACGCCGATGCGTTAGGCGATCATGGGCACATACAAAAATGGACAATGTACGACACCGTGACCCGGGTGCCGCTAGTCGTCTGGTCGCCAGGACGCGCCGCGGTCGGGCAGGTCCATGATGGGCTCGTTCAATTGATGGACATCGCGCCTACCGTTCTGGAATGCGCGGGCGTTCCGGTACCGGAACGTTGGGAAGCAAAATCGTTAACGCCGGCGTTGGTTCTGGGCGCGGAAGAATCAATTCGCGACGTGGTTTATTCGGAACTTGGCCGCGATCATATTCAGCCCTATTCGGAGTATCTGGTCATGCGCCGCGACCAAAATTGGAAAATTGTCTATTACCTCGGTGAGGAGGCGGGTGAGCTCTACGACCTGAATGCCGATCCTGGTGAGACGGAAAACCTTTGGAGCCGGGCACAACATCGCGAGCGCCGAGAATATCTACTGCGTGATTTGTTGGAATGGTCGGTCGCCGGCATGCATCTGGGCGGAATGCCGGAAGGGCGCAAACCACAAGGGCCGATGCGGATAGAGAAATGAACCGCATGGGAACGGAGGATACATCCGTGAATTTGCCTGTCGCAGTGGTTTCGCTATAGAGTTTCATGTCTGGACAAATGCCGCGTAAGACGGACGACCGGAAATTGAATAATGAAAACCAAAAAGGGAGGGTAGTTAGATGAATTTGAGAAGAAAGATTTTGACCACCAGCGCAACCGCGCTCGCGGCGATTGGCTTGTTGGCGGGAACTGCACAGGCGCGCGACGAGGTTCGCGTACCGTCTTTGACCGCCCCTTTCGGCGCCGGTATTACCGAACAAATCGTCATCTTCGAGCGCTTGATCGCGAAGCGGCATCCTTGGGTTCGACTGGTCGCGCAGGAATCGCCCGGGTTCGTCTACAACATTCGTGAAATGGCGAGTAACAAGAAGCGCTACAAGACGACGACATTTTGGTCCAGCACCGGCGGTCTTTGGGCTGCTGAAACGGCACAAAAAGGTTTCTTTCCGAAACCGATACCACGGGATGACTTCCGTTGGCTGTTGACTCGGTCGAGCAATTGCATCTGGTTCAGCACGCTCGATGCCAATATTAAATCGATCAAGGATTTCTCCGGTAAGAAGATTGGACTTGGCCGCCGGTCGCAAACTCACTGGGCCCTGTTCACGACCAAGGCGATCGAAGTTGGCGAAGGCGTCAAAGACGCGAATCTTGAATATCTCGGCAACAATGCTGGCATGGCCGCTATGCTTGATGGCCGCGTTGACGTTGCGGTGATGATCGCAACAATGACGGCGGACCAAAGCGTTGTTTTCCCCGCAGGTCCGGTTCGTAAGATCGCGGCGACGGGGCGCACATACTACAATATCCCAATTTCCAAAGCCGCGACCATGAAGGTGAACAAGGAACTTAAGTCGCCTTTCGTGTCGCACACGATTGCAGCGAACAAATTGCCCAACCAACCAAACAAAATGGATTGTCTAGGCGATTACGTGTTCATGGCGGCCCATAAAGATTTTCCCGACGATGTCGCCCATGCACTGACGACGGTTTTCCTCGATATCGATACCGCGGCAGGCAAATATCTTGGCGGCGGCAAGCTGTATCGCCGGTCGAGCATGTGTGTTGTTCCCAACGGGGTCAAACCGCATCCGGCCTCGCTTAAGGCGTGTAAGGATTTTGGCGTCGAGCCGAAAATCCTGAAATAGCAACATGCGTCACATCATGGGCGCCGTGGCTTTAAATTAAGGCAAGGCGCCCATGTTTGGCCGCCAATCGTGTGCGGCAACAGGCTTTCCTCGGGGAAAGAGAGTCCCAATGTTTGTTACGAAGTTAAGCCAGTCGGCGAAATGGCTAATGACGCTGATCGGCATCGGCGCCGTGATTTATCATCTCATGATGGTGCAGTGGCAAATTCAGGGCTCCACCTTCCATTATATTACGCATCTATTCCTGGCGATTGTCATTGCTTCGCTGGCGAGTATTCCTGAAGGGTTGGCAAATTGGAGTCACTGGCGCGGGAAGGTGAAGTTTGTCTTGTCCGTCTATTGCCTCGCGGCGGGCTCCTACGCGATGACGTATTTCCGGATTCATGCTTTCGATCTCGAAATGGCACAGCCATTCATCACCGATATGGACTACTGGGTAACAGCGGTCGCGGTGTCAGTGATCATGATCCTGTGTTGGATCCATTGGGGTGGGATCATCACCGCGATCGGTATCGCGTATTTTTTCTGGGGTCATCTCATTCCCGGGACGATGGGGCATCCCGAATACGACAATAAATTCATCATGTCCTATATGGGGGCAAGCCTCACACTGGGTATGTTCGGAACCGTCATACAAGTCTCCGCGAATATCATATTTCTGTTTGTCGTTTTCGGGTCTCTATTTCGGTACACGGGCGTATTGCCGCTGTTTTTGGAGCTCGGCAAATATGTTGGCAATCTGGTTCGTGGCGGCGCCGCGTTTCCAGCCGTTATCGGCAGCGGTTTCGTCGGCACGGTTACGGGGGCAGCGGTGGCGAATGTTATCCTGACCGGTAGTGCTACAATCCCGACGATGAAGAAAACGGGCTTCCGGCCCGAACATGCGGCGGCGATCGAGGCTGTCGCGTCAACCGGCGGTCAGATCATGCCGCCGATCATGGGGTCGGCGGCGTTCTTGATGTCGTCGTTCCTTGAAGTCCCCTATGTCGAGATCATGAAGAAAGCCGTGGTTCCGGCTTTGCTGTTTTATGTCGGCGCAGGGGTTGGCGTTTATTTCCTGATCCGCTCCGCCGGGCTCAAGCCACCCAAAATGGACGTTGACGGAAAGATGATTTTGCGGTCGCTGCCGGTTTTCGTTATTCCAATGGCGATCGTGATCGGTCTGCTGGTTCAATATTATTCGCCTGGCTACGCCGCGTTCTACGGCATCTTGGCTATGGTTTTCATCGCCATGCTGCAAAAGGAGACGCGGCCTTCGGTCGCGCAATGGATAGAGGGCTTGGGTGAGGCCGCGAAGATTGGCTCGCAACTGGCGCTCATTCTGGCGCTTGTCGGTATTTTGGCCCAAACCTCGCTGACGACGAATCTCGCGACCAAATTAAGCCAGACCGTGATCGGCTGGGTTGGCGTCGAATTGATCCCAATACTCCTGATCTCCGCGGTTATTGCCATTCTGCTGGGCATGGAGCTGCCGACGCCGGTCGCCTATGTCATCATGTTCGTGACCGTCGTTCCGTTGATGATCGATGCCGGCGTGGATATCTATGCGGCGAATTTCTTTGCATTTTACTTCGCGATTTTGTCGACGCTGACGCCACCCGTCGCGCTCTCCGTGCTTGCGGCGAGCCGTCTTGCGGGGGCCGGATTCTTGGAAACGTGCAAACATTCCATCCGGCTTTCGATCGTGGGTTATCTCTTGCCGTTTGCGATGGCCTTTACACCGCAGATCCTCGGGTTTCCGGATAAGATCGGCGTGACGGGTTGGTCGGCGATTGCCGTGCTGATTTTGTCCAGCGTCGCCGGCGGGGCGGGCCTATATGGCTATTTCCTGAGGCCGCTCGGTGCGCTTGACCGGTGTGTCCATATCGCCGCGGCCCTTATCGGCCTGGGTTACGTCTTCAATCCGCAAATCGTTACCTTGGCCATATTCTTTGGACTGCTGATGGTTGGGGTAGGTAAGCCGATGCTGGCGAACAGCCGTGAGCGTAAGGTCAACGACACAGCATGAATGAAGCAGCGGCATCCTTGCCAACGGGCTTGTATAACGAGAATTGGCAAGGGGGCACAATAGGGCAGGCGCTTCGGCGTTCGGCCGACCTTTGGCCCAACAGTGAATTCGTGATCGGTGATGGGGAGCGGGTTACCTATGCCGATTTCGATGCCCGGGTAGACCGTCTCGCGTCGGGGCTGCTGGAACTAGGCGTGACGCCGGGTGACAACGTTGCCTGCTGGCTAACAAATAGTCCGTGGTGGCTTTTAACTTGGTTCGCCTGTTGCCGCATTGGTGCCACGGTCGTGTCGATCAACACGCGATATAAAACCGATGAAGTCGCGTTCATTTTGCGGCAATCCAATGCGAGGATCCTGGTTGCGATGCCGCGCTATTGGGATATCGACTATCTCGCGATGATCGGCGAAATGGCGCCGGGTTTTGAAGACCGTCAAGCAGGAGATCTAAAGGCCGAAAGCCTTCCCGATCTTCGGGCTATTTTGTTATGGCAAGACGAACGTCATCCCGGCACTCGCTCGCTTACGCAGATTATGGCGCAACCGATTCAGTCCGATGCCGTTAAGCGCGCGGCGGCGGCGGTTCGTTCCGAAGACCCCGTAGTGATCATCTATACATCGGGCACGACAGGCGTGCCGAAAGGGGCGATGCATTGCCATCGCGTACTGATCGAGGGTCAGAATATCGCCCGTGCGATGCATATGGAGCCGGGTGACAAGGTGTTGGGGCATATGCCGCTTTACCATGTCGCGGGTTGTGTGGCGACGGTGATCCCCGCGATGCAGCACGGTTGTGGTGTCGTCTTGATGCCGCAATGGGAACCGGCGGCGGCGTTGGATTTGATTGCCCGCGAGCGGATTAACGTCATGGGTGGCATCCCGACCCATTTCATTGACCTCCTGCAACAATCGGAAGCCGGGCCACGCGATACGCACTGCCTGAAGTCGGCCTGGATCGGCGGTGCGCCGGTGACTCCAAAAATAGCGAGGGCGGTCAAGGATACGCTGCATTTCGACGCCTTGCAGGCTGTCTACGGCATGACCGAAACGATGGGCATGACGACATTGAGCGAATTCGACGCGCCAATCGAAGTGACCTGTGAGAATAAGGGCAAGCCGGTTGGCGATTACGAGCTCAAAGTCGTCGATCCGGCGACAGGCTCGGCAAAAGCGCTTGGGGAAGACGGTGAGATTTGGGTGCGCGGCTATCTCGTTATGCTTGGTTACTACAAAAACGAGGAAGCAACGCGCGAGGCGATTTCCCCCGACGGCTGGTTCCATACCGGCGACCTTGGCCGCTTCGACGAAGATGGCTATCTACAGATCACCGGCCGCGCGAAAGAGATGTTTATCGTTGGTGGCAGCAATGCCTATCCCGCTGAGATCGAGCGTTACCTCGAAACCCATCCGGACATCGATCAAGCGGTCGTTTGTGGTGCGCCACACGAACGGCTCGGAGAGGTTTGCTTCGCTTTCGTGATGCCCAAGGCTGGTGCGGAGCTTTCGTCCGAGGCGGTGATCGAATTCTGCCGTGGCGCAATCGCCGATTACAAGGTGCCGCGCCGGGTCCAGATTGTCGAAGATTTCCCCCGCACCACGACCAACAAAATTCAGCGTTACCTGTTGCAACAGGAGGTGTTGCAGGTTGCTGGGGACAGCGCGGCGACGCATGGCTAAATCCGGGGCAATCTCCTTCCGCGGCGCGCCGGTAACACTCATTTTGAAAATTCGGATTAGTGGTTTTTGGGTATATGTTTGCTCAGCGCGCTATTGCGGCGCTTGAGAAATTCAAGGAGACTGGCTGCATAGTCTGGGGCCACGGCGTCGCGCACGGTTGATCGTTCGGCGAGTACATTTCGCCATTCTTGTACTTTCGGCGTATTGGTAAAGATCGAGAAATTCTCGATTTTATCGATGGTATCGAAATATCGAAAGATTGGTCCAAAAGTTGCGTCGACTAATGAAAATCGCGGCCCCGCGAACCAAGGAGAGGCCTGCAGTTCGGGTTCCACTCTCGTGAACAATCCCGAGATCGTATCAGCTTCACGTCGTAGATCGGGTTCGGTTTTGGCGTTATAGAAAGAACCTATCCGGCTGAGGATCGAGGATCCAAACTCAATCCAGCTTCGATGCCGTGCCCTTTCGAGTGGATCTGATGGATGCAGTCGATTTGGTTGTGTTTCTTCCAAATATTCGAGAATTACGGCGGACTCGAAGATGGTTTCCACCATCGTGCCTTTTGAAACCCGCAACAAGGGAACTTTTCCGAGAGGGGAAAGTTGATTGAACCAATGCGGCTTGTCTGCAAGGTCGACATCGAGGCGTTCGAATTGCACGCCTTTTTCAGCGAGTGAGATTGCGGCACGTTGTACGTAGGGGCATAGAGGATGGCTGACGAGTGTAAGCGTGTTCATGACGGCTCCATTTCAATGGCTTTTCTCGACAAAATTTAGCGATTGGGTGTTGGTGCGGACGTTTGGGTTTGTCCTGTTCTGAAGGCTGCCAGATATAGATAGATGCAATTGCATAGAATTACAATATAGATGCACTTGCATTTAAATATTATTGTCGTGAGATGATCGAGAAGGTGTCCGAGAAAAAAATTGCGACATGGGCGCGTTTCCTGCGTGTTTCGCAAAATTTGCTTGATGAAGTCGAGATGGCGCTGAAATCGGCTGATTTGCCGCCGCTGTCTTGGTATGACGCGTTATTGGAGCTGCACCTCGCGAGCCCCGATGGATTGAGACCCTTTCAACTGCAGGAACGGATGCTGTTGGCCCAGTATAATCTGTCGCGGCTCATCGACCGCTTAGCGAAATCGGGCTTTGTCGAGCGCTTGCCAAGCGCGGATGATGGTAGAGGCCAAGTGTTAAGGATTACAAAGAGTGGCAGGGTGATGCTCGAGCGTATGTGGCCGACCTATCGCCGCGCTATCGGAATGCATTTCGCGGATAAACTCGATAGCCAGGACATCCGCGATTTCAGCCGAATTTTGGCAAAGCTGGCGAGTTGATCGGCTGTCGCCAATTCATTGACGCGCGCCTCTATAATAATTTTGTCCAAAACTCTTCCGTCCCGCTGGCTTGGTTTTCGGCAGCGTAGATTTTTTCGATATTGCATGGCGAATCTTTGATGCGAATCGCACATAGTCCATGGCGAAGAGCGGCGATCGAAGAGGCTAGATGTTGCCATTGGCAGTAGGAGACGGACGAACGGTGCCAGGTCACTATAAAGGCAGGAAAAAGAGCCGGTATCTCTGCGTTGTCGGCTCTATCAGCGGCGTTTGGGGAAGGTTAAGCCGAATGGTGTATATGCCGCGCGGCTTGAATATTACGCTGCTGTTCTTGGCGGGCATCCTGGCAATTTCGGGTTGCAGCAACCGTCCCAAGATCGATGCGGTGCAGAGGTTCTATACCGATGGTGTGCCGCATTCCGATGGCTATGGACAGCTTCGAAGGGATTATGATGAGGGTGAAAGTTTTCTGCCTTTGGGTCTCTACCATGCGTTGTCGGGTGAACATCATGGCACGCGGTTCACCTTAAAGGACGTCTCGGCGGCGGGCTTTAATGTCGTCCATCCCTGGGAAGGACAAGCCGCTCAAACATTCCTTAAAAGAGCTTCGGAAGAGGGTCTGAAAGTCATCCTGCATTGGCGCAAGGAGCAAGATATAGCCACTCTTGCTAAGAATGGCAGCTTGCTGGCCTGGTATCTGGATGAAGAACCTTCCTTTCGCTATTCCCGCGCCGAGACTGAAAATCGGTTAAAGAAGCACGATGAACTTCGAGCGGGAATTCGTCGCTATGATCAAGAACGGCCCATTATCGTTATTGATGGACCGCCGACATCAAAGAACCTTGATCAATGGAAACGTTGGAACGCGATCGGCGATTTAAGTTCTCATTTTAACTATCCGGTAACCGTGGAAAAATACCGCGATTACGGTGCTGTCGAGCGCGTGGCTGAGACAACGACAATGGCGCGGCGGCTGATCGATGACAGGAAGCCTGTTTGGATTGTACTGCAGGCATTTGGTGGCGAGGCGCGGGGCTGGCGGATGCCAGACCCGGCGTCGCTTCGTGCGATGGCCTATGCGGCGATCATCCATGGCGCGACGGGATTGATTTATTTTGCGTTTGATAGCTTCGTAACCCGCGACGACGGGGTTCTCGGCATTGCGCCCGCACCCGTCCGCAATTATCGCGTAGCCCGGGACTACAATACGGATGGAAAACCGCCCTTGATCGTAGCGGATGGCGATATCGAAAATAGCAAGCGGCTGTTCTCATCTGTATCAAAACTAAATGGCGAACTCGCACAGCTGCGCGAGGCTGTGCTCTCCGCGACAAGTCCAATCGAATACGATGTCGGGCGAATTTCGGAGGAAGGCCGCGAAGACGCGGTCCGTACATTATTGAAGCCGTACGGGAACGCGCATCTTCTCTTTGCTGTCAATGTCGAAACCGAACAAACGGCGGTACGTCTTCGTTTCGCGCAAAAGATTGCGTCAGTGGCACCGCTGTTTGGCAGTTCGCCACCGGTGATCAATTCCGATGATGGTTTTTCCGACCGTTTTTCGCCCGAAGAAGTAAAAATTTACCGTATCGTTTTCTCAGAATGACTAAGCCCACGAATGTCGCAACCATCGAATGGCGCTGGATATTGGCCAACCTTTCGATTTGGCTGTGTATCATTGCCGGCTATACGCAAGGCTTTGAGCTATGGCTGCTGCTCGTTGCGACCGTGGGGCGTGGCACGGCCGAAATCGCACCAATACTCGTTTCGCTCGCGCTTGGCTGCTCGGGCGCGGTGTTCGCCTGGCGGTATTGGCGGCGTATCAGTTGGATTTTGGTCGCGGCATCTTTTGTCGTCTTTGCAGCGGGGCTGATTTTCGCCGATCCGGAATTTCCAGCAAAGCGGATTCATGTGCCGCAGTATTTCCTCCTGACAATCGTCATTTACTGGAGCTTGCGGCGAAAAATTGGCGAAGGTAAGCCGGTTTGGATGGCGGTGATATTCGCGATGATGCTGGGTGGTGTCGACGAAATCGCGCAGGGTGCATTGCCTCGCCGGACATTTGGCTTAACGGATTTGTTGACCAACAGCATCGGCGCCTTATCGGCAGGGCTCTTGATACGGGGCATGATGGGAAGAACAGAAACTTTACCAAGCCCGACCGCACTCATCATGTCTAATGTCGCCGTCGGCATCGGCTATATTTTGCTACTCCTTGGCATTAATGCCCATAAGGGTATTGCCTTTCCCATCTGGCTATATTTACCGGCGCTGGCTTCACTTCCATTGTTGGTAGTGGAAGCAAAACGAAACCCGGTTTATCAAGGGAAATCACTGATATTGGGAACGATGGGTGCGATTTGCATGCTATCCGTCGTCTTGGTCTATGGCATTGATGCGTTTAACCTCGATTTTCAGTAGCGTGATACTGGCGCTGATTCTTTTCGGGGCGGTTCTTGCGATCCGGGAACAGGTCACTACACCGCCCGTTAATATCGTTCTTCTTACGGTCGAAAGCCTACGCGCGGATCGTTTCACGCCGGTACTGGCGCCTAAATTTTTTGCCGCGGCTCGCCAGGCGTCGGTTTACAAAAATCACCGCGGCATTGCCTCTTGGACGGCCCCCAACATTATCGCCTTGTTGACGGGGCTTTCGCCGTTCAAGCAGGGGGTGCATGCAAGGGGGCAGTCGATTCCTGGCGGTCGGATGCCGCCATTGCAAAAGCTGGCAAAGGAAGGTTGGACGATCGGGTCGGTACAGGCGTTTGCTAAATCGGAAAATTTCGAAAATATCGGCATGCGTGTCATTGATGGGGAGGGTTTGGAAGGCTGGATCGCGCGTCGTGCGCTTGCGGGGCAACCCTTCTTTTTCTGGCATCATTATCTTGAGACACATCTACCGTATAATCCACCGACGGCATTCCTTCCCACTGGATTTAGGATGCCAGATGCCGAGGATCCGGCATCCGCACGAATTAAGGCGTTACGCCGCTTGCCGTCCGTGCGGGAAGGGTCCGTAAAATTCGAAGCGCGAGACAAACCAATTATCAACGCGTTGTACGATGGCGGTATTCGAGAATTCGATGCTTGGTTTCAGAACTTCTGGCAATTCCTGAACATGACAGGGTTGCGGCACAACACGCTATTGATCGTAACGGCCGATCATGGCGAAGAGCTGCTTGAACGGGGAAATGTCGGGCACGCATCCACGACAAGGGCCGGGACGCTATTCGAGGAAGTCGTTCGTATTCCCCTTTTCGTATGGTGGCCTGAGGGGTTCGAGAACATCGCTCGGATCGAGAATGTCGAACCCACTGATCACCTTGATATCATGCCGACGATTTTCGATATCCTTGATATTCCTCCAGGCTCCACATTTCCCGGCGGATCGCTGCGGGATAGACGGGAGTCTTATCGTTGGCATGCGATAACGAGCCGCGCCGGGTTTGCCGAGGAAAACCCCGACAATATTCGCCGATTTATTGCCGCCACGGCTGATGGCCGATGGAAACTCGTGGCGGAAACCGACAGACGCGAGGTACGGAAGATCGAGCTGTACGACCTGCGTGTGGATCCGGGAGAACGGGAAGAAATCAGTGCATCGCATCCTGATATCGTTCGCCAACTCTTACCCTCCTTGACGACGCGCATGGCATCGTTTGTGTTGCCGAATACTGGGGGACAAAGGGAAACGGCGAAAGGAGGAAATGAGAGCGAGGCTGGCCCCGGCCGACCGAATTGGATCTTTCCAACACAATCAAGAACCGTATCCTGGGAGGTGCTAAAGGGGCGTGCCTATTTAGAATGGTCTGGTAATCCGTCGCGGCGCTATGTTCTCGAATATAAAGCCGGCTCGGGTGTGCTGGCTGTTTCGGGTGAAATCGTCGTGCCGGGTACGACGAAGGACTTTGGAAAATTTTCTCGGAAATATTGGGATACCTGGGTCGTTCCCTATGGGGAGATTACCTTCCGCGTCCGAGACGAAGCGAACAAGAGCTGGAGCGCACCCTTGGTTCTTTCTCTCGCCGAATAGTCGACGCGGAAAACTTGAAACAATTAGGACGGGGACGAGCACGGGTATGTGGTTGCAGCGAAGGGAAACAATGGTTGTGGTTTTTGCCTTTATTGTTTCGTTGCTGGTGTATGTCGCCGGTGCGCTTGATTCACCACTACTAAATTCCGACCGCCGTGCCGAGGTGGCGCATCTTTCGCGGCACGCGTCAGCCGGAAAATTGGACGAGCGGCGCGAAGTTAAACTGGCTGAAATCTATTGGACCCGTTACCCGGATGTTGCTCAAGATTCGAACTTTGGGCGGTCCGGCAAACTAGGTTCCTGGGGCGCGCGCGAGCATTTTAAGCGGCACGGTGCCCGCGAAGGAAGAATTTGGCCCGTTCAACCATGAGGCTGGAAGACGGTGCGAGTCTGCTGACCACGCTGAAATCCATAGGCGAGCCTATAAATGATAAACGATCCGCGCGCTAAATTTTCGATGTACATAGATCGCCACGGCCGCCCAACCGGCCGCGAGCAGCACTCCGGAGAGCACCAGGATAAAGCTCGGGAAGGTGCTGCCGTGGAGAATGATTTGCGAGGGGGAAATTAGCAGGCTGAACGGGTTGTATTGAATTAGCGCGGAGAGCTCCGCTGGAACCAAACTCCAGTGATAAACAATGGGAACAAACCAGAATGCGGCTTGAAAAAATACCCGAAGTAGATGCGGAATATCCCGGAAGTGAACGCCGAGATAGCCGACGATAACGCCGGACGCGATCGTGAATATGAATAAGGGTAGCAAAAAGATCGGCAAGGTCAGCATTTTCCAAGAACCCAGGCCGACAAGTATGACAACAATCGCAAGCGCAAAGTACGATATTAGAAGAAATGACCACTCCGCGATGACCGCGGCGAATAGATAAACAACGGGGGAACGGAGGTTGTTTTCGAGAACTTCGCGTTGAATTGGCAACTCCGTAGCCGAGGCCGTAACCGCGTTTATCAGGCAAATCCAGGGCATAAGCCCGGCGGATAGGTAAATCGCGAAATTGTCTATAGGGACGCGAAAGAAAATTTTGAAAACCAGATAGTAGGCGCCGATGGTTGCCAGGGGAGATAGCAACGACCACCCGATACCAAGGAACGAGCCACAATACCGCCGATACACATTAAAATATGCGAGTTGGATGACATCACGGATGAGGGCCGGCGCTGAACCTATGGCTATCGTGCTCATTCTTTTAGCGCTCCGACAACATCTTGTGGTATCGCTGAAATACGTCGGCGGGACTTGCATCCATGACAATCCGTCCTTCGTCAATCAACAATGCCCGAGTACAAATTTCACGAATTTCGTCTTCGCTATGGCTTGCGGTAAATAAGATTGGCGCGGCATCAAGTCTGTTCATCATCGCGGCGATCGCTTTCTCGACAAAGCCAGCATCGCCGATCGTGAAAATCTCATCCAAAATCAAAACATCGGGTAATTGATGAATAGACAGCGAAAATGCAAACCGTGCCTGCAACCCGGCACTCAAGCGCCGCATTGGATCGTTGGCGCGGTCGCTGAGTTCGGCGAATTCGAGAATCCTATCGACGAGGCTTTCGCAGTAGAGATTGCTGCGGTTGTTTTGAATCAATCCCAACATTACGTTCGCTCGAAGCGAAAGTTCTGGGTCCAGGCCACGGCCTAATGCGAGTACGGCGGCAACGGTGCCGTGAATGGTTCGGGTCCCGTTGCGAGGGGGGAAAATTCCGGCGATGAGGCGCAGTAATGTCGTTTTTCCGGCGCCATTTCCACCGATGATGCCGATGCGTTCACCCGCGACGGCTCGAAGATTGATGTCCTGCAGCAATACGCGTTCCGTCCCGGGGGCGGATTCTCGCCGAAGCAATGTTTGCTTCAATGTCTTGACCGAGCCGGCGGCGGGCACCGTAACGTCGCAGTTGGAAAGATGTACGGATGGTGTTTCGGTGCCGATATCGTTTTTCTTGACCCGCATTCCTGATTTCTACCTTTAAGATTATGAAATGCAAGCCGTGTACTGATGTCGATGGTGAAGAATTTGGCATCTAGCATTGAATGACCAGCGTAGAAACCTAGCACTGAAATGATTGGCCGGATTATATATCCGCTTCGCCGTCTTGGCACCACGTGGCATTGATAAAACGTAAATTACCACCGTGGGTAGGTCGTATCGTTAACCAGGCCTGTTGACCTGGTTCGACGGGGGAGGGTAACGGAATGCGAATTTCGTCGCCATCCGGCGCGGTGGCCGCAACGTCACCGACCGTGAGTAGTTCAAGCCCCTGAACGGCACCTTCCAACCGCACTAAAACACAGGATTGAGGAATGTTGTTCAAGTTTGGCAGTGGGATTTTGGCGTCTCCGTTCACCCTGCCGTTTCTATCGAGACCCGCTATGGACTTTCGCGCCGGTATATTTCGCCGCGACGGCAATCGCTGATAGAGGCGAGCAAAGATTGTGTAGGTTCCCAGATGGTGACGTAAGACGCCGAATATTGTTTTTATCGCCTTCCAAAGACCGGCGTGGTGGTGGACCAAGCGAAATATTTCATACAAGCGCGCTGGTGAAACGGATGCTGTTTTGGTTCCGGTTTCCCAAACAACACTGGAAAACGGGATGTTGACGAAATTGAAGACTTTACCACCGCGGTAGAGACGAACCCAGAGGTCCCAATCCATGACGTATTGGAGTTTTGGGTTGATGCCGCCTATTTCTTCGATTGCGCGGCGCCTTACGAAACACGAAGGTTGAGAAACTAAATTCGTTTCCAGCAATGCGTCGGAGATGTTGTCGACAGCCATGTGATAGCCTGTCGTCCGTCCCTGGGAATCCCGCAGCGTGCTATGGCCATATACGACGTCAGTGTCTGGATTGGCCGCAAATATTTCCGTGACTTTTGCCAAGGCGCCTGGAAGCAGGGCGTCGTCCGAATTAAGCCAGCAAAGAATGTCACCACTGGTTTCACGCCATCCTGCCTCGATTGCTGCTGATTGTCCGGTATCCGGTCTGTGAAGCCGGACCGCTAATTCCGATTTGAAGTCATTGACAATATCGCGCATGCGTTCGCTGCCGCTTGCATCAAGTAAGGCGATATTCGCGTTTACAGATTGCCGAATGAGCGAGCGTAAGGCGATCGCCAAGCGTTCGTCTTCCTTTCCGACCGGAACGGCAATCGAAAATTCAACGGATTCAGGCGTGCTGAAAGACTCGGTCACATCTCCCGCCAAGTATTATTACGCTGAAATGGGAATTCGATACTCGATCATCCCGCCACATTGTTCCAATATCTCGACTTGGTTTGGATGCCTAGCCTTTTCTTTGCGAAACGAAGATTGCTTTAGGGCTTTTGTTTGGCCTTGTTTGCGCGTTGGAGGCCCAACCTGCGCTTTTGGCGACGGTAGCGCCGTAGCATACCGGGTAGGTCGGAGCCGATACGATGAGGCAATATGGCCGTGAATCTAAGCCAAACTAAGGCGGAAACGATTGAAAGGAACCATTTGGGATAGGTGTCACCAAAGTGCTTTCGGAAAAAGTAACCCAATCCCTTAGCCTTGTGCCACTCGACAAATGTTTGAGAAACATCGCTGCTGCTTTTGTAATGTAAAATGGGGATGTTACTGCAGAAAAGGACTCGGCCACCCTTTTTCCAAACCCGCATGCACAAATCCGCGTCGTCGAAATGAATAAAAAACGCTTCGTCCATACCGCCGAGTTGTTCATATGCGTGTTTTCGAACAAACATGAAGGCGCCCGAGATGGTCGGTACTTCCGTAATGCCGACCAAGGGATCTTCTTCAAATTGATGAAAGCGCCGAAAATACGGATGATTGGGCGCTATCCGGTCAAGTCGTAGCAGCTCTACCGTCGCGCGCCACGGCGTAAGCGTTTCGCGGCGGCTGCCTCGCTGCTCGCTGCCATCGGGGTTTTGAAGCCGTCCGCCGCAAAGCCAGTTCGTGCTGTTTCGCCGTGCAACTCGTAGCACCCGGGCGATCGTGTCCGGGGCAAGAACGCAATCAGGATTCACCATTGCTAGAAACTGACCGCTCGCCTGCTTGGCGCCTAAATTGCAGCCGGCCGCGAAACCTGTGTTTTTTTCTGGGCGGAATATTTTTATGCGCGAGTCTTGCTGCGGCAACAAGTCCAGTTTTTCCGAGACATCGGAAGGGTTGCCATTGTCGATGAGGATGATTTCGTCCACGGCTTGACGTCGTAATGATGCGATGCACCGGTCAAGGACGTCTCCTGTCCAGTAGGTCACGGTAACCGTCGAGACCGATGAATTGGTACGTGGCATATCTAAGCGGCTCGCCCAGCGTTGAAAGTCTTTCTAACCATTCTCGATGTTATAGATGCTTTCCTCCGCACGTTTAAGGAGCCTTTGTCTTTGCGGCGAGACTCTTGAGCCAGTTGGGGACCTCGACATAGCGCTCTACGCCATTTTCCACCGCCCGTGCGATCAAAATTAGGCCACGGCGCTTGATGATTGGCGATGGTGTTTGGG
The DNA here is from genome assembly GCA_021774385.1 of Alphaproteobacteria bacterium. Classification (GTDB taxonomy): domain Bacteria; phylum Pseudomonadota; class Alphaproteobacteria; order UBA8366. Next base: position 10,629 of record JAJFJC010000291.1, on the reverse strand, counting down.
TATCGATTACACCTTCGAAGTATAGCCCGACCGGTTCACGCGGATTGGATTGAAGTATTTGCTTGGTAATTTTCCGCGCGCGCGCTGTCTTATGGTTGGTGGTAAGCCAGCTCAAATAGACCACCAGCACGTCCGTCCGTTTCGGTGCCAGTTGCATATGTTTCGTAACGAGGCGGTCCCAAAGTGCTTGCCGTTTCTTCACCAAGGGTCTCATCCAGGCCCGCTCGGGAATATAATTAGCATCATTGAAAATAACGAGGCCGATCAGCAAAAGTTCGGGGCTTGAGGTGGTGGGTATACGGGCCTCGATATCATTGAGCAGGGCCTGGACCACCGCGGTGGATTTCGTGTGACCGGCTGACGTTTGCTTGATCTGCCGCAGGACGTCGCGGTAAACCGAAGCGCGAATGAAATCGTTTCCGCGCGGGTCGTCGGGAAAGCGATCAATAGGATAGTTAGTGCGTTCGAGCGCCCCACGGCTTGGTTTGAAGAATTTTACCTGCCGCGCGAAGTCGAAGAGCATGACGGATGTGGCAAGACATAGGGCCATGACAACCGAATAGCCGAAGAAACCCACCACAGGGTGCTGTGCGGTCGTTTTGAACGAATTTACGTCTGGGGCCAGAGCGAGAACGGCAAGCGAGAGAATGGGCACTGTGTGTGCGAATTCGAACCAGACGCTACTCATAACCATATAGCCGGCGGCGAAGGTCAACGCGGCTAACCGGAACGGGCTGCTGATTGCAAAAGCCGCGAGCAAGGCGCTGAAGGCGAAGTAGCCCGCTAAGCCCGTTTCGAAAATCAATTCAAGGGTAAGATTGTGGCTGTGGAAAATATCCCGCCACAGAAAATCCCATTTGTTGCCGAGAAGGTCGACATTGCTTTCCGTTAGGTTTCGATAGAGCCCGGACTGTGTGTGTCCCCAGCCGTGACCAAATATCCATTCGATGGCCGAAGATTCTCGCTGGGCGGATGCGGCGATATCGGCAATCAGAAGGCGCGAATCGATTGAGTCGAAAACACCGCGGAATTCGATGGCGATAAGCGCGTATGTCAGAGCCGCCGAGGTAAGCAGTAGCGCGAGCAGAACGTGTAAAAACCTTAAACGGGAAAAAAAATCCAGGGCCATGGGCAGTTTGCGTAACGCGAGAAAGGAACAAAAAAATACAATACCAACGATGACGGCGGTTTTGTTGTCGGCTACCGCGAGGCAAAATGCGGAAACGGTCAAGGCCGCGATGGATATGGGCAGCCGCAGGGCGGTCTTTGGGACGAAGAGGATTAGGAAGGGGAGAGCGAGACCCAGATAAGCATAGGAATCACCGCCGCGTAATAGGACTTCGGAATGGTTGAGTCTGACGTCGGCCAAAATTCCGCTAATTACCGCAACAACACCGGCCGACATGCAGAACACGATAAGGCTCGCTCGAAATACGTTGCGTATCATGAATCCCAAAGCGACGAATATCGCGGCATCCATGAACCAAAGGGCACCCTTGCCGGATTGAGGACCGCCAAATAGGACGAGCGCGGGGAATTCCGCGTATATTGCGGGAACCATTGTAAGTAGCGCGAAGGCGGCGAGACCCAAACTCACGGGGTTTAGCGCGAAAGGAAGAACCTCGCGGGGCCTGACAAGGATCCCGACAGCGATTAAGGCCCCGCCGGCGCCGGCGCAGATATGCAGCCATAAAATCGATGTCGCGACGAGATTGAAATATCCGGTATCGAATATGGGTAAAGCCCCGAAGGGGCTTAATAACGACGCGCATAAAATGAACGTGCAGCCGGATCGAAGCCAGTCGAACGCATCGCGGGATTTATACGTATTAGCGCGCGGTTCGTCTTTGTCGACCGTTAGATTCGACACCGAGCTTTACCTCTAAGGTGTGATTTTGCGGATAATATCAGGCCAGAGCTCGACCCAACAGCAGTCATGGTCCGCATTTTCTATATATCTGATTGATTGTAGTAGTGAGGGGTCGACTTTGTTCGCGTAGGAACGTGCAACGCTTGGCGGCACGATATCATCCTTGCCCCCAACAAAATGGAGCTGACGTTGCCGTCTCAACGCTACTTTCTCACCGGCTGGGTTCAGCGACCCGGAAAGAGGGGCAACCTTGAGAAATTTTATCCAATAATCGGTGTCCAGATTTGCGGCGATGGTTATCAAAAAGGAAATATCATCGCGGCGCGCGGCAATAAGGGCGGCAACGGCACCACCACCGGAATACCCAACGAGCCTGACTCTTTCCGCGTTAAAAATTGATTTTAGGTGATCGACAGCCTGAGAGACTGACTTAATAACCGGTTCCGAATAGCGGGCCTCTGTCCAATATCTATAGGCGCAATGCTGTCTGTCTTTCTCAATAATATATTGGCAGGGTCGGGCAATATAGGCTGCGGGCCCATCAGGTTGCGCGATCGCCAGTTTGAGGCCTAACGGATTTCGAGGCGTTGGATCCGGGGAGGGATGTGCCGTATCAGTCCATGCGTTTCCATCGCCTTCGATATAAATAGTGATTTCTTCCGCGCGATTAATTTGCCGAGGTCTATAAATTCGCAACCGAAACTCGGTTGTCGCAATGTCCGTGGGACGCCAATCGGCGGCCCGCGCAATTTGATTCGCGGCGCCGGTCAGGGAGAGGAAGGGGTTCGTCACACACCCTTGCAGCAACAATACGAGGACCAGAGGGGCAATAGAAAAGGGCAGGTCTAATTTAGACCTGCCCTTCACGGTAAAACTATGTCTTCGAAGCGTTATCGAATGACGTCTACCACTGGTAACGGACACGTCCGCTTACGGTGTAGACATCAAGGTTTTCACGCAACAGCGTGGCTGCCGTACCTTCGACATTGCCACTCCAGCCATTACCCATGTTTAGGTTCAAGCCAAGCGTTGCATTCAAACCGGCTTTATCGTCGCTCGAGAAATTGCCATTCCCGAGCGCAACGCCATCTTCTTTCACGAAGTCGTATTCGCCGAGAATTCTCACGAACGGCGTTACCTTGCCCGCCAGGTATGAAATCGTACCACCAGCACTCAACCGCCCTAGGTCGATCGTGCTGCCAGCCGACACATTTCCGGCACTATCCGTAAATCCATCTTGATCTTCGGTCAGATAGAGGACCGAGGCTTTCGGCGCGATGTGGATATTATTCGTGACCTTGAAGCTACCGGATACGGTGGCCGAGCCATAAAGCCTGTCGGCATCAAAAGTCGATGTTATCGCTCCAAAGTTGCTGGTGGTGTCATACTCGACGGTCGTCCAACCGGCCAGCATTTGCAAGGACCAACGGTCATTCAGCGCGACGCCAAAATAAGGTGTGATGCCGTAGCCTTCGCCTTCAAATGTACCGTTGTTGAAGCTGGTATCGATATCCAGATCTTCATATCCGATCGCAACGCCAACAACCATTGTCGGGCGTACCTTATAGTCAACACCGGCAAGGAAGTTGATAACGTTGCCGTCAAATTCGCCGCCCGTATCGTCGCCGTCCATGGAGGTGTATCCGCCTTGAACCCAAAGGCCCAACCCTTTCGGGGCACCACCTGCCGCAACGCCAAGCTGGCGCGTATTAAAGTACTCCGTGCCATTACCCTTATACCCGACGACAGGTGCAACACCTCCCGGAGGTGGTGGTGGCGCGATAGCAGCGCTGACAGCGGAGCCAACCAAGCCGGCGACCTGAGCACTCGCCGCGCCCGCTGATTGTTGCGTCACCAAGTTGTTGGCAACTTCCTGACTATCCGACGCCGAACTTTGCGCCGATGCAGTCTGCGAATATGCGAACACAAAGAACGCAGAAACAAGCACCGAAAGAAGCTTCGTGAATTTTGCCACAATTACATCCTCGCCAAATGGGGTCGTCCGTTACGTGACGGTTTACCCTACCCAAAAACTTAACTCAACTCGAACGCTAGTCTAATTAGGAAACCCAACTTACGCAAACTCATACTCTGTTATATTTCAAACTCCTTAAAGAACTATTGCAATTTTGCAACAGGAGTCGGTATTTGATAAATATTTTATCCACTTAGGCTCATTTATTCTACATTCCAAGTCGATATTTTTGCCCTGTCGAGCATCCTAGACAAGCAACCCTATTCAATACTCAAAAACAAGAAAACCATGTCAAAGACGCCGGTTACTTTAGGTTTATCAAGTCAAACAGCTGATTTCAAAGAAAATCCTATTTTTCTAGCGTTCAGACTGTAGGACGCATTGTATTTCAAAACCTTTGGCGGCAACCCGGTATGCGGTAGTCTATTTTAGAAAGGTAATATATACGCGCATTGATTCGCAAATAAATTTTCCATCGTCCCTAATTATTATTGGGCCGGTCGAAGCAAGCGCGGATGACAAATTCTAGCCAATTGATTCTATTGTATATTTCACTGTGCATTCTCGAATTTTGTAGAACCTCAATAACTTTCATGCAGGTCAATTCAGGGGAGCAAGGCGAATTGGACCCGATTCGCGAAATTTCAGGCGAGGCATATTAAACTACCCAAGAAATTTTGAGTCAAAAATCTCTCCAATATCTCTAAAATTTGTGTTAATGTATAAGTGCTAACGTTTAAGTGTATGAGTGTTTGTATTTTTTAATTAAGTTAGAACGAATTTGTCTAAGGAATATTCATCGCGAGTCGACAAGCTTGCCGCGCGCAGTAACGCATCTGACGGGGGCGCGGTGGATTCCGTTAAAGTCGACTATGGCAATATTAAAGTCGACTATGGCAATATGTCGTTATTTATGCCGGAGATGGCCAGAATTACTGGCGATTCCAATGTCTTGTCTGATTTCGATTCGATTGATTTTCTGCTGGAATTGCCCTCCACGGATGGCTCTCTTTTGTCGGCGAGTTCGACGGTCGAAGAGAAGCGTGCAAACGTTGAATTTGGCGACCGGTCCGGCTTTGACGGAGAACCCTCGGACCAGCGAAACGATGGCGAGGAAGTGGACAGTGGCCAAACAGGCGGCCGTCTGGCAATTCAATCACGCACAGTGAGCCGCGCTGCCGAGCGGGGTGAAGACACGACGGTGCCATTTGACGGCACAGTCGATGTGGCACCGAGCGCGCCGCTATCCGATACGTCTCAATCCGCGACGAAAGGCGACGGTAGCGTTGCGCTAACGGAAGCGGAACTGACGCGGATGTTCGTACCAACCGACTCGTTGTTCGGCTCGCAATGGCATTTGCTGAACACGGGACAGCTTGCCGGCACGCCCGGTATCGACATCAATGTCACCGATGTTTGGGATGACTATACCGGCGCGGGTGTCCGTGTTGGCGTCATCGACGATGGTGTCGAGTACACCCATGCGGATTTGGACGGCAACTACGATCCCACCGGTCAGTTCGATTATGGTGGGAATGACAACAACCCGTTTCCCGGCTCGGCCGACTTTCACGGGACCGCCGTCGCCGGGTTGATCGCCGCGGAACAGAATGGCTTGGGTGTCGTCGGCGGCGCGTTCGATGCCTCGATCACCGGGTTCCGGATTTTCGGCGGTACGGTGACCGAGGCCGAATTCGCCGATGTTTTCAACCGTCAGGTCGATTTGGACGTCGCGAACAATAGCTGGGGCTATAACGGATTCTTCTTCGACGATTTGGACGGGCCTCTTTTCGATAGCGTTGGTTTGGCGATCGAAAACGCCGTGACGAATGGCCGCGACGGACTAGGTTCCGTGTTGCTTTGGGCGGCTGGGAACGATCGTCTGGCGGGTCAGGACGTCAATTATCACGGGTTCCAGAACGCGCGCGAGTCGATTGCCGTGGCCGCGGTCGAGAATACCGGTGATATCAGTTTTTACAGCACACCTGGCGCGGCGATCCTGATCGCGGCACCGAGTAACGGGGGCACCGCCGGCATCGCGACGACCGACCGCACGGGCGCCACGGGATATGCCAGCGGCGATTTTACGTTTTCGTTCGGCGGCACCTCCGCCGCGACGCCGATTTCCGCCAGCGTGGTCGCGCTCATGCTCGAAGCCAATCCGCTGCTCGGCTATCGCGACGTGCAGGAAATCCTCGCCTACTCGGCGCGCCAGGTTAGCCCGGCAGACGACAGCTGGGATTATAACGGCGCCTACAATTGGAATGGCGGTGGGTTGCATACCAGCCATGATTTCGGCTTCGGTCTGGTCGATGCGCACGCGGCGGTCCGGCTGTCAGAGACTTGGACGGAACAGAGCACGCGCGCCAACGAGGAATCGTTCAGCGCATTGAGCACCCCGAACAAAACGATAATCGATAATTTCTCAATTTCCGACAGCATCACGATTGGCGACAACGCCAATATCGATATCGAACATGTCGAAGTCGATTTGAATCTCAACCATACCTGGATCGGCGATCTGACGGTCACGTTGACCTCGCCGGACGGCACGAAAAGCGTTCTGGTAAACCGGCCTGGCGTCAGCGACTCCTCGATCTATGGTTCCGGCGACGACAACATCAATTTCACCTTGTCCAGTACGAACCATTGGAGCGAAAATGGTGAGGGGACCTGGTCCCTCGATGTTCAAGACAGCGTCAGCGGTGATTCCGGCATCCTTGTCGACTGGACGCTGAGCCTGTTCGGTGCGGCGCAGGACATCGACGACACTTATATCTACACGGACGAATTGTCGGCGAGCGCTACTGGCGATGCCACACGGTTAAACCTGTCCGACAGTGATGGTATCGATACGATCAACGCCGCCGCGATCACCACGGATAGCGTGCTCAATTTGGCGACGGAAACGGCTGGGATACCAGACGAATTGAGCTCTGGTGTTTCCGGGTTCTTCGCTATCAATTCAGCGGGCTTTGCACTGACTTGGGTCAACGGAATCGCGACAACTGAAACCATTGATGATAAAGTAACCACGGAGCCGATAACCGACGCCGAGCTAATTTTTGGCAGAAGTGTCGAGCTTGCAAACGGCGGCAATGTCGAGAATGAGCGCGGGAGTGAACTTGATCAAAACGGGTTGAACCTTCAGGACGTCATAAACGTTCCCTTGATCGTGGGTGACACGAACAAAATTGAGTTCGAGGGAGAAGCGCCAAGTTTTGATACTACGGACTTCACCTTCGTCCCGGGCGAAAGCACGCTCGACGGCCGCACCGTCACGATCGATGCGGATACGGTCATCGAAAACGCGTTCGCCGGCGATGGCGACGATATCCTAATCGGCAACGACGCGGACAATTTGCTGTCCGGCGGTCGTGGCGACGACATGCTCCTGGGCGGCGCGGGCGATGACACGCTGGATGGCGGCGCCGGCAATGACCGTTTCGTCATCGGCGCCGGGGAAGGCGATGACGTCATTGACGGGTTCGTCGCCGGCGACTCGAGTAACGACTTGATTGATCTCTCGCAGCTGACCAATATCACAAGTTTCTCCGATTTAACGTCGTTGGCGACCGACGATGGCGCCAATACAACATTCGAGTTCACGGTCGACGATTCTCTCTTGCTCACCGGTGTCAGCCTCAGTGACCTGAACGAGAATGATTTCAACTTGACGGGACTGCCGGGCGCATTCGAAATTTCGGACAGGGCACGGGGCGAAGACGCCGGAACGATTAGTTTCACGGTCAACCGGCTCGCCGGTAGCGAAGGTGACGTCACGGTCGAATTCCAAACGGTAAGTGGTACCGCTGTGTCGCCAGGCGATTTTACGTCGGTTTCCGGTACGCTTAGTTTCGCGTCCGGCGAAACGTCCAAAACGATTACCGTTGCCGTTACAGATGATGCGTTGGCTGAAGGTGACGAGAGTTTCTCGATTGTCCTGTCGAACCCGACAGGCGGCGCGTTTATCAACGATGCTACGGCCAATGCGCTAATAATTGACAATGATTTCTCGGTACCAGCGGGTACGCCGGATCAGTATCCCGACTCTTTTGCCGATTTGAATGGCGTGAACGGATTCAGGATCATCGGTGAAACCGGGGGCGATCAGGCTGGAAAATCCGTCGCCTCGGCGGGTGACGTGAATGGGGACGGGTTTGGCGATGTATTGGTCGGTGTACCGTTCGATGGCGTGTCCGCCGGTGCCGCCTTTATCGTATTTGGTGGGAAGGACTTAGGCGATGTCAGTCTGAGCCAGCTTACGGATGGAACAAAAGGCGTAAAGATCGTTGGCGAATCCGCAAACAGTCAATCTGGCACTGCATTGGCGGCGGCGGGCGACGTCAACGGAGATGGTATCGATGATGTCATCGTCGGCGCTATCGGTCAGGATTTTACCGGCGCCGCTTATGTCGTTTTTGGCTCGGACAATTTGGAAACCACGGAGCTTAGCGGGGTCGCCGCGGGAACCGGCGGCTTTAAAATCGTAGCAGAAACAAGTGCGGAAGCAACCGGGAGCGGTCTTGGTACAAGTGTTGCCGCGGCGGGCGATATCAATGGCGATGGCTTTGGAGATTTAATCGTCGGGTCGCCATTTAGTGACGCCGACGGCGCCGATTCCGGCTCTGCTTATGTTGTATTAGGGCGTTCGGGTACGGATGCCGTCGAGCTCGACGCGGTGGCGAACAATATTGGTGGCTTCAAAATTATCGGTGAAGACGCCGGTGACAGAGCGGGGACGGAAGTCTCCTCCGCCGGCGATGTAAACAATGACGGTTTTGATGACCTCCTTGTCGGCGCAAGCTTCAACGCCTCGGCGGGTTCCAAGGCAGGTGCCGTTTACGTCGTTTTTGGCTCCGACAATTTAAACACCATCAATCTTGACGATGTCGCTGCAGGAAATGGTGGTTTTAAAATTTCCGGCGCGGCGCCGAACAAGTTTTTCGGCTATTCGATCTCCGCCGCGAATGATGTCAATGGCGATGGGGTCGACGACTTTATTTTTGGTGCACTCGGCGACGAAGAGGGCGGCCGGAATGCAGGGGCCGCCTTTGTAGTCTTTGGCGCTGACAATCTCGCCTCGGTAGATTTGCAGGAAATCGCCCAGAATACCGGCGGTTTTAAAATCGTTGGCGTTCAGGGCGATCAGGTCGGGCGAGAAGTTTCGTCCCTTGGTGATATGAATGGCGATGGAATCAACGACATTTTTCTGGGTGCGAAAGGAAACAATGCCGCTGGAAGCTACGCCGGTGCGGTCTATGTCGTTTTTGGGATAGAAACTCCGACAACGATTAATCTCACGGATGTCGCGTCGGGTGTCGGTGGTTTTAGAATCAATGGCGAAAACGCCTACGACCGAGTCGGGAAAGCCCTTTCGAGTGCCGGTGATGTCAATGGCGATGGTGTGGACGATCTCGTCGCCGGTGCATACACCAATGATGGCGCTGCCGGTAATAATTCCGGCACGGCCTATGTGGTCTTCGGCGGACCACCAACACCGGGCACCACGGAACCCACGATTGGCACGGAAAGTTCCTTAATCAGCGGTACATCGGGCAATGACGTTTTAACCGGCACGGCTGGAGACGAATATCTCATCGGCGGTGCGGGAAACGATACGCTTGATGGCGCGGAGGGCAGCGATTGGCTGCAAGGCGGTGCTGGCAACGACGAGGCCATTTTTGGTGCTGGGTTTGGTCTCGACATCGTCGACTTTACCGGTAATGGCGCCGGCGACGCGGACTCGGCGACGTTCTCAAGCCTGACGTTTGAAACAATGGTCGCCTACCAGACCGGCGATCATGTTGGGTTGATCGATCCGTCGAGCCCGGACGCGGTCGTGCTGCTCGAATACAATCCAGCGACCTCGGACGCGGTATCGTCGGCGACTTTCAACAGTGCGGCGGGCGGGACTGTCACGGTCACAGAGACATCGGACGTCAACGGCGATGGCGTCGGCGATTTCTCGAATTTGGCGCAACCGATATTCGGAACGGCGGCCAATGACATTCTGAGCGCGTCGGTAGGTACGAACTTTGTCTGGGGCGGTCTTGGTGACGACACCCTGACGGGTGTTGAGGATCTCGCGGTTCTGTTCGGCGGTGGCGGTAATGATACGTTGCGTTCGGGCAGCGTGTTTTTCGACAACTATCTTGTCGGAGGTAGTGGCTCGGACAATTACGTTGTCGGATTTAATCACGTTGCCGTTCTGTACGATGGTGCCGTTTCGTCGGCTGATACGCTGAATTTCCAGGGATTTATCCACGGTGCGGCGACGGATTTCGCGGTTGAGATCGTCGATGGCGCACAACAGCATCTGGTCCTACTGACCTTCGATAACACCGTGGACCTGAATATCGAGGCGGTGGTTATCGTCTGGGACTGGAAGAATCCGCTCGGTCAGATCGAGAGCTTTGCGTTCGGCAGCGGCACCCTGTCTCCCGGCAATATCACGATCGATTTGACCACCTCGTGGACCGACCTTGGTATTGACGGTGCTTTGGTCAGGTCGGTCGTGGAACAGTCGATATCGTTGCAGGGCGACGACGAAGGCCCGACGGCCAATCTGCCGATCGGCGGCGGCGATGGCGCCGATATTCTAAGCGGTTTTTCCGGCGACAATATCCTGATCGGCGATCAGGGGAATGACACGCTTACGGGTCGAGGCGGCGACGATATTTACGTGTACCGGGCGGGCGACGGGACGGACGCGGTCGATAACGTGACGGGCGCGAATGCCGGTGATACGGATACGCTGCGGTTTGGGCCGGACGTCGATATT
>JAJFJC010000030.1 GCA_021774385.1 Alphaproteobacteria bacterium | reverse complement strand
GTTTAAGGGACCGGTCTTGAAAACCGGCAAGGGTTAACGCCCTTCGTGGGTTCGAATCCCACCCCATCCGCCACTTATTTGACTTAACACGTTGTATTAACTTAGTCTTTTCAAGGATAGAATTGGTATATCTACAATTTTAACAACAGTTTAAACACCTAAAAGGCAACTGAGAACGCCTGCAGCACTGTTATTCACCGTCCTGCTCCCATTCATCGGCATCGAATGCCTTAACCCGCTGTGCGAAAACCCGGTGCACTTCGTTTATTTGATTCGCTAACCATTCATGCTGTCGCAGCCAGTCCGATCTATCTTCCGGGTTGGCTTCATCGAGATAAAGCGCAATTCGGCAATCCCGACGTGCAGGCAAAGCCCCCCATTCCAACGAATTGCCGTATTCCCTTTCAATCACGTCTTTCTGCTGTTCGAGCGTATCCGTCCGGTGTTCCCGCCCTAACGCGGCGCGTCCGGGAGAGTTTGTGTCCGCTTAAGTTAAATGGACACAAACGGGATTTTGGGTGTGACGAAGCGGGGGAAGCGCCGACGCTGGAGCGATGATGAGAAGCGTATGATCTGTGCGCAGGCGCGGGTTCCGGGTGTTTCGGTTTCGCAGGTTGCGCGGCGTTACAATGTAAACGCCAATCAGGTTTTCAATTGGCTGAAAGACCCATGATTTGCGGTGAGTGACAAGGTCGAGGACACGGCCAATTTCTTTCCTGTCGAGATTGTGAGGCACGTCGAGCACGAAGCCGATCGCCCTGTTGTGGGCGACGGCAAGATCGAGATCACACTTTCCGGAGTTATCGCCTGAGCATCAGCGGTGCTTACGATTCCCCGCGCCCTTTGGTGGGGCGTAGCGACGATCACTTCGTAATGTTCGGGAGAAGTTTTGCTGGACTTTGACATGACTCTTTCCTGTGCTGACGGGATCGCGCATTCTTTCTACACCCCGCCAAAATTTGGGTACATGATGCAGCGCAATTCGTTCCTGTGGAGAATACAAATTACCGATGCCCTCCCCCAAACCGCCGGTCGCTGACGATGGACCCATTCACTCAAGGCGTGCTGGGTGCTGCGCTCCCGCAGGCGACGGCCCGCAAGAGCACGGTCGTTCTGGCCGGTATTTTTGGCTTCCTGGCTGGCCTCACGCCGGACCTGGATGTGCTGATCCGTTCCGAAGACGACCCGTTGCTGTTCCTCGAATATCATCGCCAATTTACCCACGCGCTCCTCTTTATCCCCATTGGTGGCCTAATCACGGCGGGGCTGTTGCATTTCTTGGTCGGCCGTCGGTGGGGCCTGCCGTTTCTGCAGTCCCTGCTGTTCTGCACGCTCGGCTATGGCACGCATGGCCTGCTCGACTTCGCCACCTCCTACGGCACGATGCTGTTCTGGCCATTCAACGATGTGCGCTACGCCGCCAGCATCGTCTCCGTTATCGACCCCGCCTTTACGCTGCCGGTTGCTACGCTCGCCCTCGTGTCCATCATCAAGCGTTCTCCGTTCTTCGCACGCCTGGCGCTTGGTTGGTTAGCTTTCTACCTGAGTCTGGGATTTGTACAGCACCAAGTGGCGCGCGGCATGGCGGAGGAAATCGCAGGCGCGCGCGGCCATAAACCAGAACATCTCACGGTCAAGCCCAGCTTCGGCAATATCTTGATTTGGAAAACCCTCTACGAAGCGGGCGGCCGCTATTATGTGGATGCCGTGCGGCCCAACTTAAGCCCGCAGGTATTCCCCGGAACGTCGGTCGCCAAACTGGACGCGGCGCGGGATTTCCCCTGGCTCGACCCAGCAAGCCAGCAGTTCCACGATATCGAGCGTTTTCGCTGGTTCAGTCAGGGTTACGTCGCCCAGAACCCATCAGCCTCGGACCAGATTATAGATGTGCGGTATTCTTTCCTGCCGAACGACATCAAGCCGCTATGGTCCATCGAACTGGCGCGGGAAGCTGGCCCGGAGATGCATGTCGGGTTTAGAACCGATCGTGGCGAAGGACGTGCCGGCATGGCGGCGCTTTGGGCCATGATTACAGCAAACAAGGACACCAAATGACCGAACAAACAGGTGTAATCCGTTGGGGCCATATCAACGTCAATGTGAGCAATTTGGAACGCTCGATTGCGTTCTACGAAAAGCTCGGCTTCGAGCTTTTCAGGCACGGTATCCCCTATCTCGACCTAACAATGGACACCGAGGTCACAGCCCTGCCGGACGCGTGCACCGAAGCGCTGGGCCTTCCGGAAGAAACAAAGGGCAGAGCGTGCATCATGCAGCTCGGAAACGGTTATCCCAAACTGGACCTCACGGAATTCGAAACTCCAGCACCGGAAACACCATTGACCAACGCAGATGTCGGCATCGTCCGCCTCTGCCTTGCATCGAAAAATCTTCAAGAAGTTCATGCGCGGTTAGTCGCGGAAGGCGTCCACTTTCTGTCGCCGCCGCAACCCTGCAAAAACCGCATGGCGCACATCGCAATCTGCGCCGACCCGGACGGTTCCCTCATCGAACTGATCGAGGCCGACTACAAAAAATGGCCAAAACCACCATCGTCCGGCTGAGGATAACTGGGCTGAACATGCAGAACGAACCCGAGCCTGCGCCACGAACCGTATCTTCTCTTCGTCTTCCCACAAACGCCGCAACCGTCGCTTCCTCGACATCCCTAAACCCACTTAGCTTGAGCACCATTCGCGACTTTGAAAAAAGTC
>JAJFJC010000290.1 GCA_021774385.1 Alphaproteobacteria bacterium | reverse complement strand
TCCCAATCGACAGGGTCCCCTGACCACAAGGCCTTACAGAGCCGGAGGCCTTCCATCATGCGGCCGATACGCTTTTCGAACGGCACACCCGCCGCGCGGAATTCAGCTCGGATATTCGGAACATCCCCCGCGATACCAATACCGAGAATAAAACGCCCTTCGCTGATCTGGTCCAACGTCGCGACCTGATGGGCCAGCAGCACGGGATTGCGCATCGCCGGCAGCAAGACAGCCGTACCCAGCTCCACGCGCCCAACACGTCCCGCAACGCCTGCCAGAAGCGACAACGGCTCATGACGCGGTCGGGCCAGCAACGAGTCGCCAACCCAAATCGAGTCAAAGCCCAGCGCTTCCGCCTTCTCGGCCAACTTCAACATTGGCGCCACTTCCGGACGCCCTTGCATAATCTGCTCCCGGGTTGGGAGCAGGTATCCGATCTTTACCGTCACCGGGTGATCTCCTGTTTGCGTATGTTTCCCGAAGCCGGGTTAAACCTTCGCGCCCCAGGCGCGCTCCGCATAATCCTTCGTGACGATATCGAACACCACACCATTCGGATCACGGAATTTTATCTCCGTTGCACCTTCAGCCGAGTCCGGAAGCCGCATGTGGTAGCGACCGCCATTCTCCTCAATCGCATCGCTCGACTCGGCGATATCGTCGACGACAAACCCCATGTGATGCAGACCATGGAAATCCTTGCCACGCTCGTCACCGGCCTGTTCGTCCGTCTTGAACTTCAGGATCGCCAAGCTAATTGTTCCATCAGACAGCATGATGACAATGCCCGACTCGAAGACGCGCTGCATCTCGAATGTCTTTTCATAGAAAGTCGCGGCCGCTTCCATATCGGGAACGGTAACCGCTATATGTCGAAGTTTCGCCATGAGTTCCTCCGCCGGTTCGACTTTTGCCAATAGCTGATCGTTTCGCCCTACACGGTTGCTGTCAAGCAGCGGGGTATTTATTGGCACTGGAGCAATATACGTAACGCAGACTCTTTGACCTCATGCGTCGAATGACCGGCACCGGGAACCACCTCTAAAGTCCAGGCGAAACCCGAATCAAGCTCGGCGGCTTTCTTCTTCGCGGTGTCGAAGTAAGCGAGTCCACGGGAAAATCGGTGAACACCCTGCCGCATCGCGCCTCGGCTTCGGTTCAAATAGCGGCCATCGGGATTTATGTCCGCATCGCCAAGCAGGACCGTAAGGTCGCGGCCAAATGCCTTGCGAAGTTGATTGGCGGTAATACCGGAACCTTTCAAACCATGGGGCACTGGCTCGTCAACGTCCGGCATCGCATACCAACCCGCATTCGCGGCGACGGCCCGTTCAACCCGCAATCTCGGCATAAAGGTCATCATTCGATGCACAAATTGCGCACCGGCCGAATGGCCGAAAAGAAGATACCCAGCACGTCTTGCACCAAACGTTTGGCGCGCATCATCGAATACTCTTTCGACGACGTTGAATGACCATTCTTCAGGCGGCACCGGTACACCGTCCTTGGTCCGCATATTTCCCCGGTTGTAGGAGCGGCCACCGGGAAAGTCGCTCTTGCTAAACTCCGGCGCTAAAACGAGGAATCCATACCGGTCAGCCAGCCCCCGCCACGCATTTCGATACCAATCAGCATTGCGTTTTACCCCGTGCATAACGATCAAGACTGGGGAGCCGGGAGAAAAGTTGTCCGGAATATGATAGTAAGTTCGAATCTTCTGCCCCTGAAGGCCGTCAAGATTAATCGACCCGGAACCCCCGCGTGGCTTGGAATTATCATGGTCGGCACACCCAAAGGTAATGAATGCGCAAAGGGTCAGCAGAAAGATCCGGATCATGTCAGGCTTGGCCAATTTGGCTTGCGTTTCTCATTGAACGCGGCGACGCCTTCCTTGTGATCGGCGGTCGTGAACAGGTGCGTAATTTCGTTCTGACCGTAGGCGAGCGCACCATCCAGAGTCATGTCCCACATGTGCCGCAAGGTGTGTTTTCCGCGTCGCACGGCGGTCGGCGATTTATCCGTGATGCGCCCCGCGAGCCAATCAACCTTGGCGTCGAGCTCATCCGACGGCACGACGTAATTCACGAGACCAATTTCCTTCGCGAACGCCGCGTCGAAGAACTCACCGGACAACGCCATCTCCATAATAACGCGGCGCGGCACAAGGCGGCGCAGCGAGGCGACGATAAGGGTTGGGAACAATCCGATCCGCACCTCCGGCAAGGCGAAGCGGGCATGATCGGCGGCAATTGCGAGATCGCACATCGCAAGCGTTCCCATACCCCCCGCCATCGCATCGCCATTGACCCGCGCGATCAGCGGTTTCGAGAATGCATCGGCGGCGCGGAAATAGGCCACCGCCGGGTGAACCAACTCCGCATCAGCCATCTTAAGAGGGCTATAGTCGGTGTCGGATTTCAGGTCCGCCCCAGTCGAGAACGCACGGTCGCCAGCACCAGTCAGGACCACCGCCAGGACAGTCGGTTCATTCTCCGCCTCCGACAATGCCGCAATCATGTGGCGGAACAAGGCGCCAGTGTAGGCGTTGCGCCGTTCCGGGCGGTTCACGGTCATCCATAGGACCGCATCGCGCTGCTCCAGAATTAGGCCGGTATCTAGTTCACTCATCATGTGACCTCCGGTTTGCCGCATCGCGGAATTTCAGCATGGGCTGTGCAAATGCGCTTGATTTTGTATTGTCGTGCAAAACAACCTGCACTCAATTTCCCATACCATCTCAGGATCATTGATGACACAAAACGAACCCAATTACCGCGTCCTTTCAGGCGTCCGCATCGTCGATTTCAGCCGCTTGCTGCCGGGGCCTTGGGCCACACAGCTGCTCGCTGACCTGGGCGCCGACGTTATCAAGGTCGAACAGCCTGTAGTCGGTGACTACGCCCGTCATAATCCCCCGAACTTCAAGGAAAGCGGCGTCTATTACAACAGCGTGAACTCGAACAAGCGCAGTATCGTGATCGACCTTACCAACGCGGATGGTCGCGCTGTCGCGCATCGCTTGATCGAACAGTCCGACGTGATTGTCGAGTCGTTCCGCACCGGCGTGGCGCGGAAATTGGATGTCCATTATGAACGCGCCCGCGCCCTGAACGACGCGATCGTTTATTGCGCGATCACGGGATATGGCCAAGACGGACCGCTCTCCCGCGTGCCAGGGCATGATCTCGTCATCCAATCCATGACGGGCCTCATGGGCATGTCCCTCGACCGCGATCCCTTACCGGAGGTGCCAGGCTTCCAAGCCGCCGACTACGCAGGCGGAGCGATGGCGCCGACCGCGATCCTGGCCGCCTTGATGCGTAAACAGCAAACCGGCGAAGGCTGCTATATCGATTTATCGATGTTCGATTGCCTGTTCTACATGTGTAATATCGTCCTGACCGGCGGCATGTCCCGGATGAACGGCGGTTCCGGCGAACCGGCAATGCAGTCCTGGGGCGGCAATCCACGCTATAGCACCTATCTATCTGGAGACGGCAAACCGGTCGCGGTGTCGCTACTGGAAGCCGTGCAATGGCGTCAGTTCTGTACATTTATCGAACGTCCCGATCTGATCCATGATGACGAAGGACCGGAGGACCGCCACACCACCCATGGCGACCGCGCGCCGCTCTATCGCGAGGCCATCGCCGCCTATTGCAAAGCGCATACGCGGGACAGTCTGCTCGCCAAAATGGAAGCGGAACAAATCCCAATTTGCGCGATCAGCACGGCGGATGAAGCACTAGCCTCCGACAATGTCGCGCAGCGAGGTCTTATCGAATACCTGGACCATCCAAAGGACGGCCGCATTCCCCATCTAACCAATCCGTTGGACCGGACGGGCCTAACAAAGGACACCCGTGCGCCCGCACCAGGACTCGGCGAGAATAATGAGGATATACTGGCCGAGCTCGGTTACTCAGAAAGCGAGCGCGCGGCATTGCAAGACAAAGGAGCGGTATCATGACGACGACCCAAACCCCGAACGCTGACGCGGCAGCCCAGTTCATCGGCACCGCACAGGGCCGGAATTATCCCACAGACGTGGTCGAGGCGGCGCGTATGGCACTGGTCGACACGATTGGCGTCGCGCTAGGGGCGCACGGCGAAGGTGCCGGTCAAGCCGCGCGTAAGGTCGCCGGAAATTGGGGCGCCAGCGGCAATGCGCAAATTCTCCTGGGTAGTAATTCCGCCCCGGCTGTTGCCGCGCTGGTCAACGCGACGCTCGGTCACTGCCTGGATTACGACGACACCCATGTCGGCGCAGTGGCCCATCTCGGCAACCCGACTTGGGCAACGGCCTTGGCGATCGGTCAGCATATCGGTGCCTCGGACCGGGATATCATGGGCGCTTTCATTACGGGTTTTGAAGTCGGCGCGAGGCTCGGCAGCGGGCTTGGAAATATGGTGAATGAACGCGGCTTTCATTCCACCGGCCTGTTCGGCTGCTTCGCGGCGGCCACCACGGCGTCGGTTTTGCTCGGACTCGATGAGGCCGGCATCCGCAACGCGCTCGGCGCTGCCGCGACGCAAGCAGCCGGTCTCACCGCATCGTTCGGCACCATGTCGAAGCCTTTCCATGCCGGCAAGGCAGCCATGAACGGAATCCTGGCCGCAGAATTGGCGAAAGAAGGTTTTGAAGCCGCACAAAATCTCATCGAAGCGGAGGGTGGGTTCGCCGGCGCCTATATTCAGGATGGCAGCAAAGCGCCAGCCTTGCTCGATTTCGACGGCAGTATGGAAATTACCCGAAACACCCTCAAGCCTTATGCATCCTGCCTGCTGACCCACCCGGTCATCGATGCGGCCCGCGCCTTGTCCGAAGCGGTACAGGACAAGGATATCGCCGAGATCAAGGTTGAAGTGAACCCAATCTGCATCCAGCTCGCCGGTAAGCCGCAACCGCAGACCGGCCTCGAAGGGAAATTCAGCACCGCTTATTGCGCCGCGCTCGGCCTCACCGGACATGTTGTCACCGCTCAGGATTTTGCCGAAGAGCGTGTCGCCGACCCGAAAATTCGCCGCCTGTTGGATAAAGTGGTTCTGACACCAGCCCCGGACATGCATATGACCGCGGCGAATTTCAGCCTTCGTTTCGCCGACGGCACGGAACTCGGTCACGAAACCAAACTGGCGCTTGGCAATCCCGGCAACCCAATGAGCTGGGACGATATGCACGGTAAGTTCTTCCCGCTGGCCGAACCGGTGCTCGGCGACAAGACGGAATCGCTATACGACCTGCTACGTGGATTTGGCGACGACGACCGTATGGCAGCAATTCGGGAGATCGTGGCGGGTTAGGTTACGAACCAACCACCGCCGGCCAAAGATCACTATCGAGTGGCGCGCCGGGCGCCATGCCGGGGTCCCATAACATTTCCTGAATGTTGGGGCGCGGATCGTAGACGACGTCACTGCCCGCCCAACGCGTGACATAGGCCCGGCGGCGGCGGTCGTAGCTTTTGTTACCGCCGGCCGCATGAACCAGCAATCCGTGGTGGATCGTGCAATCACCGGTCGCGTAGTCGAAGCGCGTGAAGTCAAGCTCGTCACGCATCGCGTCGATATCCGGCACGGCTGGTTCTTCGGTTTTGTATTTCTTCGGATCGACGAAGGCGACAGGGTGGAAACGCTGCCCCCACCGATGCGACCCCTTTACGAACTCCATGGATCCGGTCTCTTCCGTCACGTCGTCAAGCGCCAGCCAGAGCGTGCAAACCTGGTCGCCACGAATGGGCCAATAGGTGAGATCGTGGTGCCAAACCGTCGGCTCATCGGTATTGGGTTCCTTGATCAGGAATTGATCGAAGACGATGTTGATTTTCGCCGACCTTAAAATTTGGGCGACCACGGCCGCGGCGGGTGACTCGTAAATAAAATCGCGAAAACCATCGTTTTGATGCCACATGAAGGTGTCGGTAAAGAATTCACCGGAGTCCGAGCCCTTGGAAAGGTCATGCGATAGCCGGCCCGGATTGGCCTTCACGCATTCGACCTTGTCCCGCAGCATCTCGATCCAGGCAGTATCGAAGAAGCCCTTTAGATGGACGACACCATCTTCCTCGTAGCACCTAATTTCGTCTTCGGTGATAGATCGTATCTGCTCAGAAGTCATTTCCCATTCCTCCTATCGACAGCGACATCGCTCCCATGCTTCGTACAAAATTCAATTGATGGAACAAGGCATTTTGTATCATGCCACGCAACGCCTAACGAATTTGATCTCATCTTCTTGAAGAAGTGAATGAACCTTCAGCAACTTGAAACTATTTCCGCGGATGTTTCACCTGAACGGCACGGAAAGTGCCGCTGCGGGGTCCCAACGACGGCAAGTGCATCGACACGATGGAATATCCCTGCGCCGTAATCAACGCTCAAGAAGCGTTAAGCCGCGGGTTCGCGTAGCTTAATGTTAAGAACCGAATTGATTTTTCGCAGTAGTTCAAGCACGACGAAAGGCTTTACGACATAGTCGGCGAAACCGACCGTCATTGTTTCCTTGATTTGACCGGCCATGGCGTTGGCGCTGACGGCGATTACCGGGATATCCTTGGTCCGCTCGTCGGCCTTCAGTCTCTGGGTTGCCTCAATGCCGCTGATACCCGGCAGATTGATGTCCATGAGAATTGCGTCGGGACGCTCGTCTATGGCCTTTTCGACACCGGCTTCACCGGTTTCGGCATAAGTCAGGGTCAAGTTTGCGGTCTCGTCGACAATTGCCGCCATAAGATTGAGATTAGCCGGATTGTCCTCGACGTAGAGAATATTAAAGAAAACCTCACCGGCAACGATCCGCGTTTCCAAATTGCGCACGATACCTTCTGCGTTTTTCGTAGCGACGCCACATGTCGTTGCTTGTGCGAGGGGGAGACAAATCCAAAAGGTCGAG
>JAJFJC010000289.1 GCA_021774385.1 Alphaproteobacteria bacterium | reverse complement strand
AAGATCCCCTTCGAGGACATCCGAAACGTTCTGAAAATGCGTTTCCGCCAGGCGGCAATCGCCCGATGTGACGGTCGCGCATCCGAGGTAGAAATTTGCACCGATTTCGAGGGACAGATCGCCCGGCGCCTTATTGATCGTCAATGCTTCTTGAGCGGCGTGCCGCGCATCCGCGGAGCGGCCAATCTGCCACAGGCTGGCACTCCGGTATACCGAGATCCAGCCGATCCGTATTGAGTCCTCGATCCGTGTCGCCAACAACTCGGCATCGTTGAGATGGATAAGGATTTCCTCGAACGCCCCCGTCGACCACAGCGCGTTGCGCAGTTCGAAACGAAGGTCGATCGACCGTTCCTGCAGCTCGCGCGTTTCCGGTATTTTCGCGCCGGCGGCTAGCGCCTGCCCGAATAGGGCCGCCGCTTCGCGAATGGCGGCGCGATCCATCGCGTTGAGGCCGGCTTCTTGAGAATATTTGAAGGCGGCTTCCCAATCTTCGGCTTGAAAAGCGTGATGTGCGATTAGGTTGGTTCGATCTTCTTGGCGCGTGCCGCTGCGCGCTTCGAGCACGGTCACGATCCGTGCATGCAGTTGGCGGCGCCGGCTGAGCAGAATTGTGTTGTAGGCCGCATCCTGAACCAACGCATGTTTAAACGTGTAGGTCGCTTCAGGCGGCATGCCGCGCCGGAAAACCAAACCGGATTGCACAAGTCGGTCTAGCAGGTTGGCGACCTCTGTCTCGGGCTTCTCCGCCAAGGCGATAAGCAAACTGTAAGAAAACTCCCGGCCGATGATCGCGCCAATCTGTGCTATTTCCTTCGCTTCCTCCAGACGGTCGAGACGGGCGACCAGGGAGGATTGAAGTGTTGCGGGAATGGCATCCTCGAACGTCGAAATTTCCTTGGAAACAAGGCTTTCGAGAACAGACTTGGTTAGCTCCTCGACATATAACGGGATGCCATCGGCGCGGACGACGATCCTGTCGATAATCGCATCCACGAGTTCCTGACCACCAACGGATTGCGCGATCTCGGCGGCTTGTTTGCGGCCAAGCCGATTCAAGGAGATCAGTGATTGATGCGCATGCCCCGACCAGGTCGGCGTGAATTCCGGTCTGTGGGTAATCAGCATAAGAACGGCCTGACCGGCGATGCGCGACATGAATTCGCCAAGAAAGTCGCTCAGGGACGGATCGATCCAATGAACATCCTCGACAATGAATAGGACGGGGCCACGCTGGCTGAGCGCGAGCACCTGATCGATCAAACCTTCGATAATCCGATGCCGAAATTGTTGTGGCGACAAGTCGAGAGGGCCGTACCGTTTCTCTCCCGGTATGGAAAGCAAGGATGCGAAGAGCGGCAGCACCGACGCCGTACCGTCCTTCGTTGGCAGGAGTGAAGCCTCCAGTTTATCAAGTTTGGTTTCGGGGTCGTCTTCGGTTGAAATGCCCGCCGTCTGCCGCATGCGTTGGCTGATGGGATAGAAGGCGCTGCTTGTATGGTGCGAGGAACATTGATAGTTCAGGTTAAACTGGCTCTCGGCTCGAATGCTCTTAACGAAGTCCCGAACCATTCGGGACTTACCGATTCCCGCCTCGCCGGATAGGAACACGATCTGCCCTTCGCCCCCTTTTGCGAGAGCCCAGCGTTCCGAAAGCAGGCCGAGCTCGTGTTCGCGCCCGACCAATCGGGTGAGGGTGCCGCTCTGCGCTGCCTCGAACCGGCTTTTCGCGATGCTTTCCCGTATCACCCGCCAAAGATTGACCGTTTCGGAGAAGCCCTTGAGATCGTGAGGTCCGAGGTCTTCGAGATCGAACGAAGCGCCCAGGAGCCGCCGCGTGGTGGTGCTGATTACGACCTGTCCCGCCTTGGCCTCGCTTTGGAGCCGGGAGGCGAGATTCGGCGTTTCCCCGGTGACCGTCTTCAAGTCAGAGGAGACCTCGCCCACAAGGTCACCGACAACGACCTGTCCCGTTGCGATACCGACGCGGGCGCTTAAACTGCGGGCCGGATCGACGTTAATCGTCGCGACGGCCGCGACCGCATCCAGCCCGGCATGGACGGCGCGCTCTGCTTGGTCCTCATAGGCCGTCGGCCAGCCGAAATAGGCGATGATGCCGTCACCCAAGAACCTGGCGACAAATCCTTCATATCGGGCAACCGCGGTTGTGACCTTGTCCTGGTACTCCCGCAGGACATCGCGGAGGTCTTCCGGGTCTAGCTGATGGGCAAGTTCCGTTGAACCGACAAGGTCGCAGAACATCACGGTCAGTTGCCGCCGCTCCGCGGTTCCCTCATAAGGTTGCGAAACCTCGGGTATGCGCTCTTGGATAGGGGCATCGCCATTCGCGAGATTTGAAATTGCCGCGAGCAATATGCGGCGGTGTCCAAGCGAGATACCTATTTCCTTCAGGTCATCATCACTTAAGAGTACCGCTGCCCGCAGATCGATATCGTTGTTCTTGAACGTATCGATGTGCTGGCCAAGCTGAAGTCCATTCAGCCATTGCTCAATGTCGCGGCTCAATGTCGTCCCCTCTACGCTCCAGCCCTGGACAAAAATTCTGCAAGATGCCGAGACTGGGTATCAGCGTACCTCTTGACGTGGGTTCGGGCAAATTCCCTTAGTTCCGGCTATTTTCTTGCGTGCCGTGAGCGTCGAACGCATTGCACCTTCCGGACCCGGGGTATTAGCCTGCACCGAGTCAATGGATTGGGAGAATCTCATGTCGGTACGAAATTGGCGCGACATCGCGGCGACGCCATTCGTGTGCGAAAAGGAACCTGCCTCCGGAACGCGGGGCATGGTGGTGACCAATCATCCCTTGGCCTCGGCGGCGGGGACGGAAATGCTCGCGGCGGGTGGTAACGCGATCGATGCGGCGGTTGCCGCATTCTTTACCTTGAGCGTGGTCGAGCCAATGATGGTCGGCATTGCCGGCGGCGGCATGACGCACATTCGTTTCGCCGATGGGCGGCACACGGTGATCGACGGTCAGGTCCGCGCGCCGATGGTATCCGGTCCGGATGTCTATCGTTCGGTTTCCGATACGATGCCCGACTATCTGGAGACGGAGGGACGGGAGAACGCGATCGGACCCAAGGCCGTCGCGGCGCCGGGAAACCTGAAGGCGTGGTGCGAAATACTGCAACGGTTCGGAACGCTGCCGCTGGCCGATGCCATGTCACCGGCCATCAAGCATGCCGTGCAGGGTTTTCAGGTTACGCCGTACCTCAATGAATGTATTTCCGACGCCGCCGCGGACTTGTCCAACGATACCGAGATCGCGAAACTGTTCATGCCCGGCGGATCGCCTCTCGCGGCGGGCTGCCGGCTGATTCAAGGCGACTACGGCGAGACGTTGAAGCGTATCGCCAACGAGGGGGAAGCAATCCTCTATGGTGGGGCCTTGGGACGCGAGATCGCGGATCACATGGCGCGCGTGGGTGGGTTGTTGTCGATGGCGGACTTCGAAGCCTATTCAACGATCGAACGCGATGTCGTACGCGCCACCTACCGCGATCACGAAATCATCGGCCCGCCGCCACCATCGTCCGGTGGCGTTCATGTCATCCAGATGCTGAACCTGCTGGAAGGGTTTCGCGTTCGCGAGCTTGGATTTGGGTCTTCGGAAAATCTGCATCTGCTGGCGGAAGTCTTGAAGATTGCCTTCGCGGACCGCAAGGCGGCGACCGCCGATCCGGATTTCGTCGACGTCCCGGTGGAACGGCTGCTGTCGAAATCCTACGCCGACGAACGGCGCTCGGATATCGATCTGTCCCGTGCAAAGAGCTGGGACGCCGGCGTCGCGCTACCGGAGTCGCCCAATACAACGCATGTCACCGTGGCCGATGGCGACGGCAATGTCGTGACGATGACGCAAACCATCAACAGCACCTTCGGCGCGCGCTTCGTTGTTCCGGGCACGGGCATCATCCCGAACAACTACATGTATGTGTTCGATCCACACCCGGGGCACGCCCTGTCGATCGAACCGGGGAAACGAATTACGTCGTCGATGTCCCCCGTCATGGCGCTAAAGGATGACAAACCCGTCGTGGCGCTTGGCTTGCCGGGTGGTTTGCGCATCTTCGGTTCGGCGATGCAGGCGCTGATTTGCATCATTGATCACGGCATGAGCGTTCAGGAAGCGGTCGAGGCGCCACGCATGTGGACGCAAGGGCAGGGCGTCGAGCTGGAATCAGGCTATCCC
>JAJFJC010000288.1 GCA_021774385.1 Alphaproteobacteria bacterium | reverse complement strand
GGGTCGAGAATCAGGCCTTCACATTCCGCGGCGAACGTCATCGCTTCCATCGCGTCGGGCGATAGTTGGCCATAACCGCTTCCCAGAAAGGCATCGGTAACGTGCACATCATCGGTACCTATCGAAACCGGGAGACCAGTCAGCACAGCCGTTGCGTTTGACCGCGCCAATACCCGTTCGGTCTGTGCGGCCGCATCCCGCCGAACGCAGACACCGAGCACGCGCGCTTTGCTGCCAAGCGCCAGAAGACCGACGAGCATGCCCGCATGCGTCGACGCACTGCCGGACGGCAGAACGACAACATCGATATCGATCCCCATCGCCACAGCCTGGTTGAGTAACTCACCTGCCGCTTCAACATAGCCCAAAGCCCCGACTGGCGGATGATCGGCGCCCAGCGGTATGACGAATGGCTTACCGCCTTCGGCCTCAACACGGGCGGCTATATGCGCTAGATTGTCGTCAGCGCCTTGCTCATCTTCACCATCGGAATATTCGTGAATGCGCGCACCAAGCAAACGGTCCAGCAACACATTGCCAGAATACAGATAGATGTCGCCCTTATCCGCGACCCGGTGCTCAAGCTGGACTTCGCACTTCATCCCCAATCTGCGCGCATAGGCGCATGTCATGCGGACGTGGTTCGATTGAAACGCACCGGTCGTAATGACCGTATCGGCACCACGAGAGACGGCTGCGCCAAAATAAAACTCCGCCTGCCGCGCCTTATTGCCACCCAAAGCGACTCCGGTACAATCGTCGCGCTTCACGAAAAGACGCCCGCCAGCAAGCTTCGTCGACAGGTTTTCCATAGGTTCTAAGGGTGTCGGCAAATGTGCCAACCGAACCCGCGGCAAATTGGAAAGTGCTTCCTCGACAACGCTTTTTGCCATGCCCTCACACCCGCTGCGTTATTGAAGTGTTTGTTCCCGTGTCTTTAGGAAGCGGATGTCAGGCCAATCTTCCTCGGCGCGGCCGAGTGCCCAGGCATTCCGGGCCAGGAACACCAGCGAACCATCATGGTCATCGGCAATCGTCGCTCTGTTTGCGTCCGCATATTCCTTTAACTTTCGCGGATCGTCGGCGGCTACCCAACGGGCGGTATAGAGACCGCTCGCCTCGAATCGAACCGGGACGTTGTATTCCGTTCGAATCCGGTCCGCCAAAACGTCAAACTGCAACGACCCGACGACGCCAACGATCCAATCGGAGCCAAGCCGCGTCTTGAAAGCCTGCCCAACGCCTTCTTCCGCCAACTGCCGCAGGGCTCGTTCGAGATGTTTTGCCCGCATCGGGTCTTCCGGCCTGACACGTTGCAGCAATTCCGGTGCGAAGCTAGGAATGCCGGTGAACTGTAATGCCTCGCCTTCCGTCAGCGAATCGCCGATCCGCAGATTGCCATGGTTGGGGAGACCAATGATGTCGCCCGCCCAGGCTTCCTCCGCCAATTCCCGGTCGCGGGCCAGGAAAAGAACCGGATTATGCATATTCACCATTTTGCCACTGCGGACATGCAGTAACTTCATGCCACGCTTAAAATGGCCGGAGCAGAGCCGCACGAACGCAATACGGTCGCGGTGTTTGGGATCCATATTCGCTTGTATCTTGAAGACAAACCCGCTGACCTTTTTCTCTTCCGGCTCGACAACCCGATCAACCGCTGGCCGCTTGCAAGGTGGCGGCGCTAATTCCGCCAACCCATCCAGGAGTTCCCGGACGCCGAAATTATTGATGGCGCTTCCAAAGTAGACCGGCGTCATGTTCCCTTCCCGGTATGCGTCCAGATCAAAATCAGCGCAAAGACCGCGCGCCATATCGTTTTCGTTGCGTAAGGTATTGACGGCGTCCTCGGGTAGTTTTTCTTTCAGCTTCGGGTCATCAAGGCCATTGCAAGCCTCACCCTCATCGGGCGTATCGGTCGCATTCCGGTCGAGCAACAACAAGCGGTCACGGCGCAAATCGTAGCAACCCTGGAAGTTTCGCCCCATGCCAATCGGCCAACTCACCGGGCTCACATCCAGTTGAAGGTCCTGTTCGATCTGATCGAGGAGCTCGAAGGAGTCGCGCGATTCGCGGTCTAGCTTGTTGATGAAGGTGATGATCGGCACATCGCGCATGCGGCAAACTTCGAACAGCTTGCGTGTTTGCGGCTCGATTCCCTTAGCGGCATCGATGACCATGACCGCCGAATCAACCGCGGTCAGCGTGCGATAAGTATCTTCACTGAAGTCTTCATGGCCCGGCGTATCGAGCAAATTGAACGTTAGGTCGCGATATTCATATGTCATGACCGAAGAGGCGACGGAGATGCCCCGTTCCCGTTCGACCTTCATCCAGTCGGAGTGAGCACGCCGCCGGTCGCCCCGCGCCTTCACCGCACCGGCGAGCTGAATCGCGCCGCCGAAAAGCAACAGCTTTTCCGTCAGCGTCGTTTTACCGGCGTCGGGGTGCGAGATGATCGCGAATGTCCGCCGCCGCTCAGCGAATTCGTTTGGCGTCGCCATGGGTTTCAACTGAATTTGTGAGGCCTGTGCATACTGCACCGCCTTCATATAGGATTGAGCGGCCAATGCTCAAGCTTTCCTGAATGGTATGGGCCATGACCAAAACGATCACGATCTATTCCGACTACAAAAGCCCTTACGCCTATCTGGCCGTTGCATCTGCCGACGGCTTGGCGCGCGACTACGGTGCTATAGTTGAGTGGCGCCCTTATATACTTGATATTCCGTCATTTTTAGGTGCTGCCCAGATCGCCGACACCGGCGAAATTATCACCGAAGACCGCAACGCGCATCAGTGGCGCCGGGTCCGCTATAGCTACATGGATGTCCGACGATATTCGCGGCGTCAGGGTCTGACTATCCGAGGCCCGCGTAAGATCTTCGATTCCTCCATCGCTGCCGTCGGCATGCTGTATTCCCAGTTCCAAGGCGTCTTCCGCCCTTATCATGATTTGGTCTTCGAGCGGTTCTTCAAACGCGAACTCGATATTGAGGACCCCGCCGTTATCGCCGCCGTATTGGCCGAAGCGGGTGCGGACATTGCGGGTTTCGATGAATATCTAAAGGAAGGCGGCCCGGCCGAAGTCGCGCGCATTCAAAGCGAAGCCGAAGAGCTTGGTGTCTTTGGTGTGCCAACCTTCGTCATCGATGGAGAAATATTCTGGGGCCGGGAACACCTGCCATTGATCGAGGAGTTGCTCGTAACTTAGGCATACAATGTACAGACCAATAGGGCAGGCAATTGCATCGCCCCTGCGGAATGACCTAATGTCAGATATCGGACATCGATACGGATAGGATCTCATGCCAGACTCATTGCCGACAAATTCGAAAATCGTCGCCGCCTATCGCGAACACACGCCAACTTCCGGCGTACGTGCGAAACAGGCGCGAGAGGTGTTTCCAAGCGGCCTCGTTCACGACTCTCGCAAGCTCGATCCTTATGCGTTTTACGTCGATCATGCCCAGGGCAGCCATAAATGGGATATCGACGGCAACGATTATGTCGATTATTTTGGTGGCCACGGCGCTCTGATCCTTGGGCATAACCACCCCGACGTGCAGCGCGCCGTGCATACTCAGCTCGACAAGGGGACGCATTTTGGTGCCTGTCATGAGCTTGAAGTACGCTGGGGCGAACTCGTAAAACAGCTCGTACCCTGTGCCGAACGGGTCCGTTTCACGTCATCCGGTACCGAAGCGAATTTGATGGGATTGCGGTTGGCCCGCGCCTTTACCGGCAAGCCGAAGGTCGTCCGGTTCCTCGGACATTTTCACGGCTGGCACGACCACGCGGCGTTTGGTGTCAGCAATCATTTTGACGGCACCCCGTCGCCGGGCGTCCTAGACAGCATTGCGGAAAACGTCTTGCTTGCGCCACCGGACGATATCGGAGCAACGCGCCGCATATTCGAGGCTAATGATGATATTGGCGCTGTCATCTTGGAACCGACCGGAGCTAGCTTTGGTCAGGTCCCCATGACGCGCGAGTTTATCGTTGAACTTCGACGCATCACGGAAGAACGCGGTGTCGTTCTCATCTTCGATGAAGTCGTCACCGGTTTCCGGGTCGCCCCGGGTGGCGCGCAAGAACATTACGGCGTCACGCCCGATCTGTGCAGTCTGGCGAAGATCCTGGCCGGCGGCCTGCCCGGCGGTGCGATCACCGGACGCGAAGACATCCTAGAACTGCTCGACTTCGACGTCGCCGAGGAGAAGGGCTTCGAGAAGATTCAGCATCAGGGCACCTACAACGCCAATCCGATGTCGGCGGCGGCGGGCATCGCGGCGCTGGAACTGATCGCCAAGGGCGGTGTTTGCGACAGCGCCAGCAGCAAAGCCGAGACTTTACGGCGCCAGATAAACGAAGGCTTCGAGGCGGAAAACGTGCCGTGGGCCTGTTATGGCGAACATTCCGGCTTTTACATTTTCACCAATCCTAAAAACCTTGATATCACGCCAACCAAGTTTGACGCGTTGGCACAGGACCGGGAAACGATGAAAGGCTCCCGGACCGACTGGTTGGTCACGAAACTGAGACTCGGCATCATCATCAATGGTGTCGACATGAACAGTAAGCCGGGCGGCGTGATGTCCTGTGTACATACCGACGCGGATTTGGAGAAAACCGCCGCGGCGGTGCGTGGCGCGGTGCGCATGCTCAAGGATGAGGGCGACATCGCGGCCTAATAGGTTCGCGCGCGCCTTTACGCGGCTTCGAGTAGGCTCCGGTATGTGGATAGAAGCGCCGCCGAGGCGTTGTAAATTGGCGTATGTCCGCGCAGCAATATTTGCGTGCTCCGCTCATAGGCGGCACTCGGCATCGCGATGTCCCCGTTCTTACTTGACCCGGCGATCGTGGC
>JAJFJC010000287.1 GCA_021774385.1 Alphaproteobacteria bacterium | reverse complement strand
CGACGGCGCGGACACGCTGTTCGGGGATGCGGGGGCGGATACGCTGATTGGCGGCCTTGGCGGCGATACGCTGCACGGCGGTGCTGGCAACGACTTGTTCGTGAATGCGGTTGGTGACGGTTTTGATGTCATCGAGGGTTTCGAGAGCGGCGACCGGGTCGACCTTCTCGGCCATTCGACGCTTCTGGGTTTTGACGAGGTGCTGGCGGCGGCGAGCGACGATGGCGCGAACACGACGATCTCGTTGGGCAATGGCGACGGGGTGCAACTGACGGGTGTGCGTCTGGCGGACCTGACGGTGGACGACTTCAATGTGCTGCCGCCGCTGACGTTCGACATCACGTTCGATGGTGGCGCCGGTGACGATTCGGTATCGGGCGGTATCGGCGACGACACGCTGGACGGCGCCGGCGGTGACGATACGTTGCTGGGCGCGGCGGGTGCGGACACGTTGATCGGCGGTGCTGGCGCGGACAGTTTGAATGGCGGCGCGCTGATGAACCTGGTGCGGGACAGCGAAGGCTTTACGGCGGATACGGCATGGGACGGCTGGGCGGCGTCGATCGGTGCTGGCGGCACGGCGCCGGACGGCGTGGGTACCGCGACGTTGATGTCGGGGACGAGTAGCAACGGGCGCATCTGGCAATGGGTCGATGGGCTGCAGGGCGGCGAGACCTATACGCTGTCATTCTGGCACCGGGGCGACGATATCCGGGTCGCGGCGGCGGAACAGGGGTTTGGCGCCAATCTGGATTCGTTTTACGTGGGCGAGAGCACGGATTGGCAGCAGCTTTCGATGACTGTGACGCTGGGGGCGTCGGATACGGGCTTTTACTTCCAGATCGGCGGCGGGGGCAGGCTTAGTCTTGGCAATAGCGCGGAGATCTGGGGCGCGCAGGTCAATATCGGCGGCGTCGTCACGGATTATACGCCGACGACGGACGAACCCGTTGGGGGCGAGGTTGATACGGCGGCGAACTTGCTGATCGGCGGCGACGGTGACGACGCGCTGATGGGGGCGGCGGGCGACGATGTGTTGTTTGGCGGTCAGGATGGGGATTTGCTGAGGGGCGCGCGCGGCGACGACACGCTGTATGGGGGCGATGTCGAGAATCTGGTGCGGGACAGCGAAGGCTTTAGCGCGGATACGGCGTGGGATGGCTGGGCGGCATCGATTGGTGCTGGCGGCACGGCGCCGGACGGCGTGAGCACCGCGACGTTGATGTCGGGGACGAGCAGCAACGGGCGCATCTGGCAATGGGTTGATGGCTTGCAGGGCGGCGAGACCTATACGCTGTCATTCTGGCACCGGGGCGACGATATCCGGGTCGCGGCGGCGGAACAGGGGTTTGGGGCCAATCTGGATTCGTTTTATGTGGGCGACAGCACGGACTGGCAGCAGATCTCGCTGACGGTGACGCTGGGGGCGTCGGATACGGGCTTTTACTTCCAGATCGGCGGCGGGGGCAGGCTCAGTCTTGGCAAGAGCGCGGAGATCTGGGGCGCGCAGGTCAATAGCGGCGGCGCGGCGGGCGCGTATGTCGCGACGACGGATACGCCGATCGAAGCGGCGGCGGACCTGGCGGCGAACACGTTGTATGGCGATGAAGGCGGTGATGTGTTGCATGGCGCGTTCGGGGTGGACGTGCTGTATGGCGGTGATGGGTCGGATTGGTTGTCGGGTTATCTGGGCGGCGATGTTCTGTGGGGGGGCGCGGGCGATGACATTCTGTCGGGTGGCGATGACGACGATGTGCTGCACGGCGAGGCTGGGGCGGACGTCTTAAGCGGCGATGGGGACAACGATACGCTAAATGGCGGTGCCGGGGCGGATACTTTGATCGGCGGCGCCGGCAATGACGTGCTGAATGGCGGTGCGGAGGATGACCATCTGTCGGGTAACGCGGGTGGCGATACGCTTTCGGGCGGCGGGGGCGCGGACCTGTTGTTCGGGGGTGCGGGAGCGGACTGGCTCGGCGGGGGTGCTGGTAACGACACGTTGCATGGCGGCGCGGACGACGATGTGTTCGTGTTCGGTGACGGTGACGGCGGTGATGTGATCGCGGACTTCGCGGCGGGGGACCGGATCGACCTGCTTGGCCAGACGGCCTTGGCCAACTTCAATGATGTGCTGGCGGTGGCGTCGGATGACGGATCGGATACGCTGATCCCGTTCGGCACGGGGGACAGCCTGCGGATCAGTGGGGTGCGGCTGGCGGATTTGACGCCGGACGACTTCATCATGGCGTTGCCGTTCGTACCGGACGTGACGCTGTCGGGTGGCGCGGGCGCGGACAGTATCAGCGGTGGTGTCGGGGCCGATCATTTAAGCGGTCTTGGCGGTGACGACAGGCTGTTTGGCGAGTCTGGCGGCGATACGCTGCTGGGGGGTGACGGGGCGGATCGTCTTTATGGCGGGACGTTGATGAACCTGGTGCGGGACAGCGAAAGCTTTAGCGCGGGAACGGCGTGGGGCGGCTGGGCGGCGACCCTTGGCGCGGGAAGCACGGCTCCGGACGGTGTAGGGACATCGACCTTGATGAGCGGCACCGCGGCGGGGAATGGGCGGATCTGGCAGTTGGTGGATGGCTTGCAGGGCGGTGAGACCTATACGCTTTCGTTCTGGCACCAGGGCGACAACATGCGCATGGCGGCTGCGGCGCTGGACTTTGGCAGCAACCTGGACACGTTGTTCGTGGGCAACAACGCGAGCTGGCAGCAGGTCTCGCTGACGGTGACGTTGGGGGCGTCGGATACGGGCTTTTACTTCCAGATTGGCGGCGGCGGGCAACTCAATCTCGGCAACAGCGCGGAGATTTGGGGGGCGCAGGTGAATGTGGGGACGGACATCACCGACTATGCGGCGACGACGGACGAGGCGCTTGGCCGGGTGGTGGACACGGATGGGAACCTGTTGTTTGGCGATGCGGGGAACGACACGCTGTTCGGGGCCGGCGGCGGCGATACGCTGAACGGCGGCGCGGGCGATGATGTTCTGATCGGCGGCGAAGGCGGTGATTTGTTCGTGTTTGATTTGGCGGGCGGTGCGGATCGGATCGAAGGGTTCTCGAGCGCCGAGGGCGACCGGATCGACGCGACGGCACAGGGGCTTGGCGACTTCACGGCCGTACAATCCGTGTTGACCAGCGATACCGACGGCAACGCCGCCCTCGAGTTCGGCAATGGCGACAGCGTCACCCTTATCGGGATCAACGAAAATGACCTCACAACGGACGACTTCTTCTTCGCATAATGCTTTCGTCCGGCTCGCAGGCGGAAAACGCTCCTCGATCCCTTGAGTTGTTAAGAACGCCTCGCTAAAAAATCACTGATGCTTCGAAAATTAATTGAGGGCACGGACGTTCGATCGTTACTCTCTTAAGAGATGAGGTCGAGTCCAGGTACCTTAATAAACATGGGTGGATCGTGTTTTACATAAGCTGTTTTGGCGGAAGCGGTTCCGCATGGTTGGCAAGGGTTCTCTCGATGAACCGGGATGTTGTATGTTTTCACGGGGCACGAAGCATGCCGCCAACCGCACCTGGCACGTTTCCAGATCTAACCGCCGAGGAATATGCGGAAGCCTTGCACCTATGTTGGGGGGCATGCCGGCATGTAAAGGTTTTTGGGGGAATACATGGGTTTCCCGGACTGGAAATGCAGGAGCCAATAAGAAGGCGCGGGGGAACGTTCGCCGCTTTGGTTCGTGATCCCATAACGAAGTTACACAGCTTGTATTCAAGCTATGCCGCGCAAGTTGAGGACGTAAAAATCGGTGACGATGTTTACGAACCCCTATCGAATGAAATGCACTTATATACTGAGTTCAATGGGACGAATGATCGCTTTGAATTGGAACATTTTTCCCGAGAATTTTTTACGCTGGCGCGCGGTATAATAAAGGAAGATATGAATATCATGGGAGCACTCGATGATTCTCATATCTTCCGTTACGAAAAAATTACAAAAGACCGCCACTATTTTAGTCAATGTTTTGAAAACCTAGTTGCTCCATTTCGAGATAGCCTTCCTGAAATCAAGAAAAACGTACCGGAAATATTCGAAGTTTCTCCTGTTGCGACCGACCAGTATCTGGATACGGTATTTAATGCCGATAAGTTAAACAAACACGCCAAGCAGAAAAAGAATGCATCGGAAATATTCACCGCATGGCCCGGCTTCTTTAAATATCTGTTTGCAATGGCTATAAAATTTAATGGTGGAGAGTCAGTCTTGGAGACTTATCGGAAGTTTGGCTATGACCTTCCAAAAGAATATAATCAGATAGATTATACCCGAATGTCCGATGGGCTGTGGGAGTCACTGCAGTCCAATGAAAACCTTCATGAGTCACCGTCCAGTTGATTTGCTGCGAATAAAGTTATCGATCATCGAAAATGTGGACGATTCCGGTTAAAACTTTACCGAATTTTTTGAGACATTATCAACGAATACAGTCAAGGTATTTCTGTATTTTATTCGTTGGCATCGCGGTTATATTTTTACTGTTTTCATTTCGCTATGGAATCGAAAAAAAGTACGATCAAATTTTCCCCGCCGCCGTCGAATATCAGAATGTCAATTTAGCAAGCGCGGTCACCAGATATATCTATGGTTTGGATTATGGGTTTGCGGCTGATATTAGAGTTTATAATTCGTTGCGAAAGAATGGTGTCACACAATATAAATGGCTTTTAGATCCACTGGGTGTCGAATTTCCCGATAATCTTCGGGACTCTGAGCTGCTCAATAATGCATTGCAAGAAGCGGCAAAGCTTGGTTCATTGGAAAAGAAGACGAAGGTATTTAGTGATGTCAAACCGATAGAACCTTCCGACTTGGGGATGGCATTATTTTTCGAGTTGTCGTTTAGAACCTTCGGTTATGAAATTTCGTCATTCTATAAGTTTTATTATTTTATTCTTGTCGTCACGGCTTTCTTGTTCATCGCCGGGTTTTATGATCGACCAATTTATTTAGGTGTTTTCGCAATTCTTTGCGCGGTGCATTTTATTATGGTCGTTTATATAGAACACGGGATAACCGGACCATCTAGCTTTGGTGTCGCGACGGTTTATGCGCCTCGCTTTATATCCGCGCTGGGTATTATTCCATCATTTCATGTCGCATCGACCTTGTTTTCCCCGCCTCGAAAATCGTTTATCCATCTGCTTTCGTTTATTCCTCAAGCGGCCATGTTGGGGCTCGCCTTTACGATACGTGTCACGATTATGTGGGGCATAATTTGGGTGATATCTATCGTTTTGATTTGGTTTGCGATTTTACTTTTTACCAGATGTGCGCGCGCAACCCACGATGATACGGCCCTTGGCCTACTGGTTCGGCGTATGTTGTCGTGGCCTTTGGCAATATTCGCGATCGTAATTGTTTTTTTCAATATATATTGGGATGGCGCGGTAAATCCCGTTTATCGTTTTGCGGATGAAACCATTCCAAGACATATGACGTGGCACAGTGTTTATTACGGCCTGACATTTCATCCCGAATGGGAACAGCGGTTCGCCGCCGAGCATAGCTGGAAAGGAAAAGTCGGGACGGGGGATGCCCTGCCAACATTCGCGGCCTTTAAATATCTGAAGGAAAAGTATGACATAGATGAAAGCTACATTATCTCGCCGCTCTACGGAAATAAGTACAAGACGTTGGAGCGGGTAATAAGGGAGGTATACTTTGAATTCATAAAAGAGAATCCAATCTATTTCCTAGAGACATATTTTATCCATAAGCCGATAATTTTCCTAAAGCATTATTCGAACTTGATGAGTCGTACGGTACCAAAAATAGGTATAATTGCATTCTGTTTAATTGGTGTCTTGTTAGTGAGTTTGTTTTTCCTGGTTCGACTTCACTATGAATCAATGATTGGCGAATTGCTGCAGTCTGGTACGGTTCTTTCTGTCGGGTTTTTGGTTAGTCTTACGCCCATTATTATCGGGTTTCCTGGGAACAATGTCCTGGGCGACCAAATTTTTATGTTAAATGCACTTTTTGGCATGGCTATGGTTGGCGGGGCAGTTTTTTTGGCGCGGTTTTATCACCGAATTAGAGGGCGTGCGATCTAATGCCCTCTTAGTCCTTTCTTCGTTGAACTAATTTTCGTATGGAAGCACAGCTTTAGGTGGGCTGCTTTATTCTAGCGTCGGCCATTTCCTGCCCGCCCCTTCGGTTCCGTGCCGGAGAAAGTGTTCCCGGGCACCGTAGAATCCAAGTCTCCCGCCTTTTCCAAAATAGGGATCGGCGCCGACGTCGGGATATTTTGACCAATAAACTTCCGCGAGCATGCGCTCCTTTCCGTCGTCGGGATAGCTTGATTTCAGTGCTGCAACGGTTTGCTCGTCCCAATCCAATTTTCTCTGATGCTTGAAATAGAAGCCACTGGCCAGAACCACTGCTAACAAAATTGACGTGATTGCGGCGATCTTAATGTTTCGATGTTGTTTCAATTGGCTTCTTTCCGCTACGCGCTTTGCTGAGCGATGCGCTGATTGGATGCCGAGGTCACGTTCCCGCCTCCTTTGAAAGATAGGGGAGAACTGTCGTTGTAATCAATGCTTTTGGGAACCCATATTGTTGTTGGTTGCCTCCAGCCGAGATAAATATTTAGCGATGATGTCATTTCCCTTGGCGTTTAAGTGTCCATCATTCGGGATGTAATAAATTTCGGGGGCGACATTTAGTAAGCGTGCTTCCCGGCTCAAAGCTTCTCTGGAGTCGAGAAAAAATTGGCGTCGTTTGGTTAGAAAGCCCGTCAAGAAATCGTGGCGCCAGTTCATCGGTTTATAAAACGATGCAAAGGAAACAAATATTATCCAACGCAGTTGATGTTTTCTTTCTTTAGCGCGATTGAGTAACCGGTCCATGAGGTAGGCGTTAACCGCCTGCTTTTCCTGTAGGCCGCAGTGTGTTTCCGAGCGATCGAATTGCGTTGTCACCAATTCCGCTGCCGTTCGAAGCAGCGCTAAAGAATAGCTGGGAATAGTCTCTGGCTTTTGCCTGGCGAACTCCGCGATGTCTTCACGTGGGGGTGGGGCGATATATTTGAACTCAGTTCCTTCAGGACGAAAAACGGGTTTGTAGCCAAAAAAATAACCGAGTACGGAGCGGTCTAAATCTGTCGTTAATATACCGATATATATTGGCGAGCCTTCTGGAATTTTGTCGCTTTCCTGTTCATAACGAAGCCATATCTGGTCGACGCCGTAGCCGCCAACGCCAAAATTCAGTGCTTGACGTTTCGGGCGGTATTTTTCGAAGCGCGCGGGAATCGAATCTTCAGGCATAACGACTCCCGCTGTAAAGGAATCACCGAAAAACCACGCTTTGGGACGTTCGTCAGTAAATGTTGGCCACGGTAAACCTTGAAGGTTTCCCGGCCGAGACTTCGGTTTCCACCCGAGGATGGGGTCATAGGCTTTCGTTGCAACCGCGTCTCCTATGGGCCGTGCGAGACGGTAATACATTTCGCCACAGGCTGGGTTCACAAAATATGTAAGCTTGGAGAAAACACTTATGTTTAGTGTATTGCCAACTCGCGCAAATGCCTCGAAGACGACAAGTGATATCGTCAACTGCACGGCAAAAATGATGTTGAGCCGGCTTACTCGCAAAGAGGACGA
Source organism: Alphaproteobacteria bacterium (assembly GCA_021774385.1). GTDB lineage: Bacteria > Pseudomonadota > Alphaproteobacteria > UBA8366. Next base: position 10,714 of record JAJFJC010000287.1, on the reverse strand, counting down.
ACGTATCAGGCAAAGCATAGCCCAGAACAGGGCAACGGCTCCGAGTATCAATGTGAAAGTGAACAGAGCAATCTTCAGAGCAGGAGATAGGCCGTGATACTTCGTGGGAAGGTCTACTAACACCGCCTGCATTGCTGTCGGGTGCAGCAGCAGCGGTGTCAGATTCACGAATATCCAAATGCCGAAACTGGCGGCGGTCAGTCCCATGATTAAGTTAACGGTGCGGGACATCTTGGGTCTGACGCTGCCTAGATGGAGATCTCGATGGTCATACTGGTACGCATGTTGGAAATTTTATGGACCGGTGTTTTGACCGAGTCGTTATTCGCCCACCGCGCACGCCATGCATTTCGAAACATCATCTTCGCGTGCCGAACGAGATACTGGCGAGAGCCGGGGGCATGTGACGTTTCTTGTATGTGAGTTCTATATTCATCGGCGGCTAGGGCACTGGCGTGGGAGCCGCCGAAGTAGAATATGGAAGTGTCGAATATGGGGGCGATGTCGGTCAAGATCTCGACACCATTGGTTTGTAAGCCGCGCAATTGTCCGCTGCCGCAATATACGATGATTTTCCCCCCGGGGCGCACGCGCGAGCGAATATGGTGATAGAACCGCTTCAGTTCGGCACAATCCATCCAATTTAATTCGCAGAAGCACAAATCGAATTCACCCGCGTCGAGGGGGATATTATTTTGAAGAACCTCAAGCGGGGAGGTTTTTAAATAGGTGCCTGGGATCGTGTCGAATATTGGTGTGACCGGACCGTTTCCCCCGGCGACGATGAGAATACGTGATAATTTTCCCGAGACGGCGGCATCGATGCGTTCCACAACGGAATGAAGGTCGGCCCAAAATGGATGCCATTTTGTCACGCGAGGAACCAATCCGAAGAGGCTCTTGTAGATGCGGCCGCCTAAAGTTCCTGAAAAGGCATTGTTTCCAGTTTTTTCGTCCGTTGAAATCGTGAAGAGTTCGGCTCCTGTTTCCGCGGGTGCGGGACTAGATAGCGCAGCATCTATCAAGCTTTCGCGATACCTTACGGCTGCCTGATCTTCCTCTGCTTTTGCCCGAGCCGCAGAGAGGTCGTTGACTTGGCCGACCCAAAACCGATGATTGATGTAGCTGGACAGTTTTTTCGGCAGTAGTGCGTATACCTTGTCCATATAGGTATCGAACTTTTTTTTCTCCGCTTCGTAATTTTCCGGTAGGTCACGGGAATGGAGAACGAGCGGGTATTTACCCATCTCGATTTGATCTTCCGTCATATACCCGCCGAGGCCTTCGGCAATTTCCGCCGGGGTCGTATGACCAATGGTCATGAGTTCCCTAAAAGTATGTTCATCGCGCAACTCGATCATTAAGAAGTCGTCCGAGTCGCCGAGAACAAAACGATTCGCCGTTGGGCTAGCCATCGAGAGCGTTGCGTAGTCCCAAAAACAAACCGGATCGGTGTAGACCTGCTGGGGTTTCATGCAAACGATGGCTATTGGCAGTTGCCGGCCTAAGCGGGTGTGGTCGTCGACATACCAATAAAATTGATCGGTGACATGCATGTGAAATACGGGTTGGTTGATCGTTTTCGCGCGTACCGTGTTGTGTCGATAGGCTAAGCCCATACGAGCCATTTCTCGCTTTGGTATCGACATCACATGTGTCTCTGGGTCCACCGCTGCCGTCAGCATCGGGGTAACTTGTCCGGAGTTTACGCAATAGCTGGGCGAAAAAATCAATCGCTCCCCGGCGAGCATATGCTTGGCGAGAATTTCGTAGCTACCGTCCGCGAGGATAAAATCCGCGTTGAAGAAAATCAGAAAATGGTCGCACATTGCCTCTCCGAGATCGTCGAAGCCGCGGTGAAGCGCGTAGGTTAGCGACATGCCATAACCGGCATTGCCTTCAACCAAATCATCAATGCGAACATAGCGGATCGTGCAATAAGATTTCAGGACCGCCGCGATATCGCTGTTTTCAATGACGTCGTATAGCCGCTCCTCGGTTACGAGGACCAATTCGCATGCAAAATGCTTCGCCAACGCCGGTAGGTTTCCCGGCGCTAGGATCGCCGGCAGGCAGACGTTCAGCAGCTTGTCGCAATATTCGTTTCCCCACATGATCGTGATCAGCCGGACCGGTGGTTTTGCCTTCATAACTGTTCGTGTTTCCCTTCGTGGGTGGACACGATATTTTCACATGCCCACTTAATCAGCTATCTTTCCGACGCCCTATTTTTTTTTAAGGCCCTAATTGCGTCAACAGGTGCTGTATATTTTTTGGTAAATAGCGAGAGGCCGCGCGTGAAATAGAACAGCCAACCGCGATCGCAATGCGCTCTCAGTCACGGGCATCCCTAAATGCTCTCGTCAATTCGCGCAATGTCACGGTCCTAATTCCCCTATTTTGTAAGCTTTTCAAAAAGTGCCTCAAAAGCACTTCTATCCCTTCCCCATTATGACGAAACCGTATCGATTCCTCTCTATTAGATAAACCTAAATCGGGAACAGCCTGCTGGAATGCAGCTTTGTGCGCATCTTGCGCGCAGTTGAGGAATACATTCAGAGGATGAAAATTAATAATTTTCACTCCGGGAGACTCGATATCTATCGATTCGATCATGGTTAGAAGGTTCCCATCGACGTTGTAACCGTCTTCCCAACAATAGGTAAGCAGGGTCATCGCTAAATCTTCATGATAGGCCGGAAGCAGATAAGGACAGTTGAACCGAAATGTCGAAACGTCGTATTCGAATTTAAACCTTCCAAGTGTCATCAGATCGCGATAGGAATGTTCCAACACGTGGAAACGGGTGCCACTGGAACCGGGATAGGTTCGTCGTAATCCGTGAATAATGTCCTCAATTCCGTCACCTTGAGTCGAGTTTGCCGCGAGATTGGGATGCAGTCCTACTTCGTGGACCGATTTCCGTGCGCTATCGATTAGTAGCGGCGATGGATTGGTCGCAAGAAATGTCGCCGTCGCATCGAATTCATCGAGTATCGCTAGAACTTGCGCGATCATGTATTCGGGCGCCCAGTCTTGATCGAAGGTAAGGCACACGGTTTGAGGGCTGTTCCAGTTGGCAAACTCCCTCATGTAGCGGTTCATTTCGTTGGAAAACATGCGCCTGTGAATAGTTGCTCTGGGATCTAAATTTGCGCGCCGCTTAATTCGAACTGACTATCTAATCATCCTCGAGTCCAGGCGTAACCGTGTATGCGTGTGGCTTACTTTGGACCGTGCGGATCGTTCGTAAGCGTCTCATCCGCATCAGGTTTTGCAGCCAGTAGAATTGATATTTGTCGAGCAGCTGTTCCACCAAGGTCGCGTGCCTGTGAAATGGCGATTTCAGAGATATCGGATCAATCCACCGGTCCAGGAAGCGAAAAGTTCGTGCCATGACACGCATGATGAATCGTTTGGGATGCGAAAATGGTTCGCGGATTGTAAATCGGGGCGATATGTCGATGAAATCGCTTATTGGGCGGCGAAAAATTTCATACTCTTGCGCAATTGTGGACTTAGTCCGCCGAATCCAGTTTACGAGGCGGCTATTAGCATAGGCATCCGCTTGGAATTCCAGAGGTTGGGACGCTTCGCTAACGAGGCGCGTATTCAAGTAAACCTGATCCATTTTTCTCGACAAATGTCTGAAAGATCGAAGAAATTTGTGATACTCCCGCGCCTGTACATAGTCGGGAATTCGATCGTTAGGTAAAATTGTGCCCGCGAAATCATGTGCATCGATGCCGAATTCGACGAACCCAAAGACAATTGAAATGAAGGCCAGCTTTTCGGCCATGACATAGTGGTGAAGCTCGTTGACCGCGATATCCTTCAAGCTTTCCGGCCGGCGTAGGAATAAGGCGTCGCCGAACGCCAAAAACGAACGGCCGCGTAGTCCGAGTGGCGCTCGAAACGGTGATATCTCATCGCTGATGTGTAGAAATCCGGCGAAATGGAAGCCGAGCGCATCCGCGCGTCTTAAAATCTCGTCAAAAAGCGGTTGCCCCTCGTAAATTGAATGAAATTCGATTTCCGTCGCGAGTCCCAAGACACCTTGGCTGATCGTCTTCTCGGCACCGCGAATAATGTCGCCTTCGCTGCCTTGCGTATCGAGGGAAAGAAAATCCGGTGGCGAGTCGATGGGAACTCGTCCCTCTTCGAACAAGCTATCGAGGCTGACAACGTCGACTTCGACTTCGCTTTCAGTTCGACACCATTCGCCGAAGATGGCGTCGTATACGTCGTCTCCGGGATAAACCTCGCCATAGAAGTATTTATAATATTCATTTGGTGCGTACAGCGAACTGCCGAATGGGTTGGCGGTTACCTTAAAGGTTTCCCGCTTATTTTCGCCGCCGATACAATAAGGAAGCACAAACCTATTTTGATTTTCATTTTCGGAGCGCATTTGCTCCGCGCATTCCGCATCGGCCTCATACAGGACTTGAACGATATCGTCGTCAAAAGTTTTTGGGCAGGTGAACGGCACTCCAAAACCGCGTGCGCCGACATGATGAGAGATAATCCTGGATTCTACAGTGTCAGACAACGGCGGCTCATTACTGGATAGGTGAGAAGGAGTCAGAAATTTTATAATGCCTTATCCTCTGTCCGTATATGGAGAACGGGATTTAAATATAAGGATTGAAAAATAAATTTTTATACAATTTAAAAAAGAAATGAACTGGCCACTAAATATGTCACCCTACTGATGCCCGGGTTTTCCCTTTTTGCAAATATTATCAATGATTAATTCACCTTTTTAACCAATTTTAAAATAGGTGGCCGATTCCAATTGCCGGGACGACGGTTGATTGTGATTGGTGATGGGCCACATTTGGGGGCGGTTCAAGGAAACAAAGCGTAAAAATCACTATTGCGAAGAACCACGCTGAATTGAATTCAAGGTAACGATTCGCTTGAAAACGCCCTGGGTTGGATTAACTCAATGCTCATCCGAAACGGCTTGTACGTACATATTTCCTTGGATATAAAATTTAGAGTTCTACGGTTGGAAATTACTTTGACTTAAGGTGGAGCGGTAAAATCGACGTAGCACCAAATCTTAACGCCCCGACCAAATGCGTATTTGTACACGCACCGGATCCGATTTACGCGAAAACTCAAACATATGGTGCGACGTTTGGCCCCTTATGGGCGTATACGCTTGCCTCCTATATTCCAAAAGATGGCAGCTTTGAATTAGAACTTTTCGATAACCGATTTGACGCGCGCGACCAAATCACCAGCGCGGATGTATTTTTGTACAGCGGCATCAATCAGGATTGCGGCATACTCACCGAACTCTGCGAATTCTTCCGCAAGAAATTTCCCCAGGCCGTGCATGTGATTGGGGGCCCAATTTGCACGTCCTTTGAACTGGCCGAAAACCTCGACCAACTTGACGTGTTCGATACGATTTGTATCGGGGATGGTGAAGGGATAATTCTGGGTCTTGTCATGTCATTGCGGAATGGGGAGACTTTACCGCCCCTGATTAGGGCATCGTCACGTTTCCCCGTCGCCAACGCTCAAACGATCGACGCGGCATTCACGCAGCCAACATTGTCTCGATATTATGGCGGTGTTATCGAAATTTCACGTGGGTGCCCATTTCTATGTGAATTTTGTGATATTCGAACCCTTCCCGACAACAACCGGACCCATATTAAGGATCCCGATCTGATCGTCGAAGAAATGGATTTACTGTGCCGGAATGGCGCAAATCATTTCTTGATGGCCTGTGATAATTTCATTGGTGACTTGCGCGCCGCGGAAATTTTACTTGATAAAATTATAGAATGGAAAGAACGAACGGGGTATAGCCCGGGCCTTTACACCTGGTTGACAATCAACATTTATAAGATGCCGACCTTGCTGCAAAAAATGCGCCGCTGTGGCTTTGATCTTCTTTTCATTGGTATTGAAAGTTTTGATACAAATTCCTTGTTGGAAACCGCGAAGGTGCAAAATATTGCAGCCGGATTAGCGGGCGCCGTAAGGGAAATTCAGTCTTATGGATTTATAGTCGTTGCTGGCCTGATCCAAGGGTTTGATTCCGACGGTCGAGATAGTTTCCATACGACTCTGAGAGGGCTGGAGGAGTCCTGTCTCTTGTCTGGGGACCCTTCCTTGCTGGTGGCCCTGCCGGGAACACCGCTATACCGCCGAATGAAATTATCTGGCCGCTTGCGGACCGTCCATTTCGGTTTGGGCGGTTATAAGTATCAATCGAATATACGATATTTGATGCCGAAAGAGCAGCTTATCGATGGCTTCAAAATGTTTGTTTCCGAATTCACGAGAGGCGAGTATCAATATAAACGCCTAAAGGGTTATTTCGAACTTTTAGATTCAGGCAATTTTATACCCCTTTCCAAGGGGGCGGGCTTTGGCAACATAAAGGATTATGGAAAAGCCTTGCTGCGAGATCCCGGCGCCGCACTCCAAATGATTTCGCGCTTATCGAAACTTATCATTCGCCCCAGAAGCTTCTTCTACGTTTTGAAAGGTTTATTCCTAACGATTAGTCGGTTTAAAGTGTCGGGTCGATTAAACTACTTCCAGTTTTGGCTTTTCGCCTGGACGAACGCGGTCATCAAATATTCAGATTTGGCGGACGAGGACTTCGATATAGAAAGTGTCGATCGTGACTTCGATATTTCCGAAATCCTCCCAAAAGACTATGCTTCGACGGCAAATGAGCCAATTCCAAAAAACAAGATCAACGCGCAATTGCGGGCCACCCAGGAACAGCTGCAATCTGTCATCGATCGCTCTGAATTAAGAGAGCCAGCCGAGCCGTAAGTCAGGATCGACATTTTGGTGTTCTATGGCGCACGGTATGTGGGACGATTTCGTTCCGGTTCGTTCTGTTGCCAGCCGATATCCCTCAATCGAACTTACTTGTCGGCGATATCAATCTACGAGGGGAAATACTAATGCGATGGTATGGGCGATCAGTCTAAGCATTCGTCCCGCTTGTAGGGCATTTTTGCAAATAAGGCCGGCCGGTTAAAACAGGAAATCCGGGCACTTTAGGACCTTTCCGATAGGTTTGTGCTTGGTGCGAACGATCATGGTCACTGGGTGTCCAGCCGCAGACGCCTACCAATGGACGAGAAGGAAGGAGTTTCGTGCGGTCCCGCGAAAAAAGACCGCCGTGATCTTGATCCTGGGGCAATCGAATTCATCGAACGAGAGCAAAGGTCCTCACAGGGCTGGGAACAATGTTCTCAATTTTGGTTACATCGATGGGAAATGTTATAAGGCGGAAGATCCCCTTGTTGGTGCAACTGGATTTCATGGAAGTTTTGCCTCTCGTTTAGGCGATCTCTTCGTGAATAGTGGTAAGTTTCGAAAGGTTATCCTTGTTCCCATGTCGGTCGGTGGATCATATATGATGGACTGGGCTCCGGGTGGTCGGTTTCACCGCCGTATACTTATTGCTATCGTGAAACTAAGAAATTTGGGTTTGGAGGTGTCGCATTTTTTATTTCATCAAAGCGAAGTCGAAGCCGCGGTGAAAAGCGTGCCTAGGCTTTATCGTCGTCGTTTCTTGAAAAGGGTGGAAAACATTCGAGTGCATTCTGCGGAAGGCCCGGTTTACGTTGCAATTGCGACGGTCTGCGGGGGCCCACCGCACCCAGAGTTCCACGATGCTCAACGATCGCTTCCAAATTTGGAGAAAGGAATACTCCCGGGGCCGGATACAGACGTACTTGGAATTGAGTTTCGTCACGACAATTACCATTTTTCCACGGTAAGGTGCGGACCTGCACGCTGAAATGTGGTTTCAGGCGATCAACAAGCGACTTATTTCTCCATCCTCGAACGTTATGTTCAATTCGAAAACAATCGGTATTAGAGTGATGTGCCAGAATCAATATATGTTATTAAGCAGACTATAAAAAATAATGATAATATTTGATATTATTGATTTGTTACTTGAAATTCCATGAAAAATTGAATAATTTAGTGTAAGTATGAAATATTCTGATATAAAAAATAGTAATCATTTTAGCTTTAGGCTCCGATGGAACCAAATTCATTCCATGGGACTTGGATTCTTATCCGTTTTATTTTTTCTCATTGCCTTTTTTTATGGCATTAATAAAGGGTTTCAGAACTGGGTAACGGAAGGAATTGAGTATCAAAACGTTAATATCGCCTCGGCGATCACGGAATTTGCTTATGGATTAGATCTCGGGGGCATGGCCCACCGTCAAGTATACGATACCTTGCGGAAGGGGGGCGTTGCTTTCTACAAACAATTTCTCGATCCGATTGGCGTCAAGTTTCCCGCGAACCTCAACAATGCAGCGCTATTGAACAGGGCATTTCAAAGTGCGGCGTCAATAGAAAAACTAAGTCCCGACCGAACCGTCTATAAAGGTGTGAAACCGGTTGAGCCGGTAGATTTAGGAATGGCACAGTATTATGAATTTTCGTTTCGTATTTTTGGACTAAAAGTTCAATCATTTTACTATTTTTACTGCTTAATACTTGTTTCATCAATATTTTTCTTCTTTATAAGGCATTTTGGAGACCAATTCTACTGTTCTATTTTAACATTACTTGCGGCATTGCATTTATTTATGTTTATATACTGTGCCGAATTCTTGCCACCTGAGCATCAGTGGGGCGTTGGTACGGTTTATTCCTCCAGATTTATAGCCATATTGTGTATAATTCCCGCACTACACTTGGTCATCGATATACTCAAAAATCCAAAATTTCACTTAGTACACCTGATTTCATTTTCTTTCCAAGCCGTCTTGTTGTTGTGGTTGGTTACCGTTCGCGGCTCTGTCTTATGGGCGCAGTTATGGGTCTATGCAGCTATTTTTGTTGTCGCCCTGTCAGTCGCGGGAACTAGAATATTCAGACAGTTTTGGGACTCCGAGGCGCTACTGCGGTCGGTATACAAGCTGATATCGTGGCCGATTATCACATTTCTATTCGTAACCGCCGGATTTAGCGCCTATGCAAACGTATCGACAAATCCGTTTTATCGATTTTCGTACGAATCTTTAACGCATCATATGATTTGGCATTCTGTGTATGCGGGTTTGGGGCAACATCCTGACTGGCATGAGAAATATGGACAATACTACAAAAGGAATGGCCACCTTTTTACGGGCGACGGGATGCCTCTTTTCGCGGCTGAAAAACTTTTGGAAACAAAATATGGCATAGAGCCAGACTATATAAAGTCGGATCTTTGGGGTAACCGGTATCGAGCAACGGAGCGAATTATAAAAGAGGCCTATATTCAGTTTATCAAGGACGACCCAAGATTTTTTCTCGAATTAATATTCATTCACCGCCCTGTAATTTTGTACCAAGCAATCAAACATAATTTGGAAAGAGTTCTCAAAAATTTACCGGTTTATTTTTATTTATGTTTCTTCGTATCGTACCTTTCCCTGCTTACCATTTTGTATCGATTTTGGCTGACTGTTCGGCAAGACATGTTCCTAATGCTAGGCATATTGTTTGTGGGCGTCGGGGGAGCATTGGCGCCAGTATTATCAACCTTTGCAGTACAGCTAGCAATTAATGATCAAATATTTATGCTGATATTATTTGGCTCTACATTGTCTTTGCTAATACCTCTTTTAATCTTTGAATTTCTGCGGTCTAGGAGCTTAAACATATTAGTAGATGTTTTATTGGGACGACGAGGGTTTGGGGATAACGCAATTTGATGGTTTAGTGTTCCAATTGTATTAGAAATTGAATTGCGGGGCTGATGTACGGTTTCTTAAACTAAAATTACAAATTGAATCAGCGTATTTGTCTCTTAACGGTTGATAGAAGAGTAGAAAACAATTTATGAGTCCGGTATGAAATCCTCTATTTCCTATAAATCAATTTATAATAGTACTTATGATTATAGTAATACTGAGAGGACATTATCTGGACGGTTCTTGCAGAAGAGCCACGCTCTTCTAGAAGATAACTTGCCTGTAGAGGACAAATTAGATCATATTTTGGAGGTCGGTTCTGGCACCGGAAATCACTTTTCTTTTTTAAACCAAGATTACAGTACTTACACAATGACGGACGGCAGCGATGAAATGTTGGAGATCGCGCGGCATAAATATAAAAAAGAAGCAACAGCCGGTAAAATAATTTTTGAACATCAAGATGCCACTAGTTTGACCTATCCGAATGATAAATTCGACCGGTTAATTGGTACTCATGTATTGGAACACCTCAACAACCCTGTAAGCGTCTTGACGGAATGGAATAGGGTTGTGCGGCCTGGTGGTGTCATTTCCATAGTTTTACCCTGCGATCCTGGATTGTTGTGGCGATTTGGATGCCATTTGGGTCCCCGTCAGAATGCAAAAAAACTGGGGTATGATTACGACTTCATGATCGCCTCGGAGCATATAAATTCAATTTTTAACTTGGTTATTTTGTTAAGGCATTATTTTGAAATTATCGTTGAAAAATGGTACCCGCTAGGACTGGCCCTTCCGGATGTAAACTTATTTTATATTTGCCATATTAGAGTCGGTCCGGATCAGCTTGCCAACTAATTAAAGATCATCGATGCAGTTCTGAGCTAACCCGGATTTGACGGACAGTTTAATTGAGCATCATTGCTCCGTTCTTCGTACGCGACCGGGCTCATATATTGCAAGGTCGCGTGGGCTCGTTTGCGGTTGTAGAAGATTTCGATGTAGTCGAAGATTTCGCT
>JAJFJC010000286.1 GCA_021774385.1 Alphaproteobacteria bacterium | reverse complement strand
CCCCGACACCCAAGATACCAGCTGCATGCATATGCGTTGTTTTGCAATGGTTCGATGGTCATTCGAAATTTCCCAGGACGCTTCACCCGACAGCAGTTCTGTCGGCAAATCATCCCCGGGCATGAGAACCTTGACGAAATCCAACCCCGTCGCGACCAGTTCAAGCATTTGCGCGTCACCGGTATCCTCTTCGATATTGAATTCGCGGCGAATTCCCTTGAACGGCAGCATGACCTCCTCGCCACCTAAATTGAGGACAAAGACAGGTTCTTTCGTTTCATTTGATTTACGGAAATACGACCCTTCCACGGCCGTGAAGAATTTTTGCTCAAAATTTACCGTATTTTCTTGATCGAAGCTCATCGCAACAATTTGTCCCTCGATTAAAGCACGCCTATCCGACGATACAATTCGAAGCCAAGGGCGAGGCCCCATGGCGTACCATTCCACCTCATAATTTAGAGAAAAGGCCTTAATTAGAATTTAACGCGGCGAACAAAATTTCAAATGGGCGAAGGCGAAGCTTCAACTCAAACCAATATGTCGAGATAAAATCCCCGCGGCACATTCAAACGCGGTATCTCCCCATCCAAGGCAAGGAGTTGCTCAAGGCGTGCAAGCGCGCTTGTCAAATCGAACGGGTCAAGCGTCGGGCGCCCTTGCCTTCGTACTTTATTAACCAATGCAAGAGGCGCCTCGGATGGCGATGGCCGCGAGGAAGGAACACCCCCGCCTCCTTGCGAGGGCGACGGAATAGTTGGGTCATCTATCGACATGGATCGATACAAAAAAGGATGGATTTCATGCCAATGGCGCCACTAACCACGCAAATGCAGGATTTTCCAACGTTACACCAAATACATCTCAATCGATTGCCGCACTGACCGCGATTTCCACCAAAAGTGTCTCCTCGGGATTTCCCCGAGGCTCGAATGTGACGCCGACGCACACCCTGGCGCAAGGATTATCGCGGTCCGCCCAGGCCACCCAAACATCGTTCATTTCCGATTTTATCGCCATATCGGCCAAATAGACCGTGGCGGTCACCAGTCTGGATTTATCGCTGCCGGCCTCAGCGAGAAGCGCGTCAATTCCATCGAGGCATTGTTGAGTTTGACCCGCCATCGTGTCCGTCTTGTCGGGTGCCGACATGACCACATGGACCAATCCGTTATATTCGACCCGACGCGTGCGGCCCGGATAGCTTTCGGGCCCTCTTTTTATCTCCACGGATTATTCCTCCCTCTTTTCTTCGAAACGATCGATTCTGAAAGGTTCAATGGGCAAGTTTGTACCCCCGCTTGTAACCAAATCGGCGATCAAGCTACCGACAATCGGACCAAGCTGAAACCCGTGTCCACAATAACCAAAAGCATGATAGGCATTTTCGGCGGCACTAGCCCCGATGACGGGGATACCGTCCGGCGTAAAGGCTTCTAGACCGGCCCAACAACGAACGATGCTGGCTTTCGCCATGACCGGGAAAAGAAGGCTTGCGGTCTTCGCGCTGATTGCCAGTCCGCTGAAATCAACCGTCGTTCTATTTTCATCACGGTATGCCTCGCCCCGATGCCCGCCGCCAATGATCACGGTCCCGTTCGAGGATTGCTTGAAGGACAATTTACGGCCTTGGGAACCAACAACGGGCTCGATGAATCGCGGCATCGGCGCGGTAACCATGAGCATCGATGCCTTAGTTGCCAGCGGTACCGTCTCACCAAGGGCTTCGGCGATACGATCCGCCCACGCCCCCGCGCAATTTACCAGGACCGGTGCCTCGAATTCATACCCTTTCCCCGAGACTCGCCAATTCCCCTTCTCGTGGCGAAAATCCGATGCCGTAACGCCCTCGAAAAACTGTACGCCAAGGGATTCAGCCTTGCGCCGGAATGCCGCCGTCGTACGGGCGGGGTCGGCGTAACCATCACCGGCGACATGGAGCCCGCCGACACAGTGGGGCGCCACCGCCGGCAACAGGTCGTGTAGCGTTTCCTTGTCGACAATGACCTCGTGATCAAATCCCAATGCCCGAACCTCGGCGGCACGAGCTTCCAAGGCCGAAAGTTCTTCGGGCGTTTCGGCAATTTTTATCTGACCGGTTTTATGAAACCCGCAATCGTCATCGACCAAGTCCTCCATACTGTTCCAAAGCTCGATCGACGCCACGGAAAGCGGAATTTCCGCTAGGTCGCGGCCCAGCCGGCGGACGCCGCCAGCGTTCACACCCGACGCGTGACGGCCAACATGATCCTTTTCGATAACCAGCGAACGCACACCACGACGTGCCAAATGCAATGCAGTGGAGCAGCCGTGCAGCCCACCGCCGACGATCACCACATCCCCGGTTTCGGTCATCGCACGTGTCTTTCTAAACCGCGCATAATGGCGGAAGCCCCAAACGTTGCGGCGCGGTTCCAAGTACGGTCTCGAATGCGAGCGCCACGGCGAGCGCCCTCTCATCCTCATCAAGCGGCGTCATAATCTGCAATCCGACAGGCATACCGGCCTTGTCCAAGGCCACCGGAATGGTAACAGCCGACAGGTTCAACAAGTTCGCGGTCCGGGTATTGCGAAGCGCCGCCATATTGTGGGTTCTGTATCCTTCTAAATCAGCAACGGCATCGACAACCGGTGGCGTGATCGGCACCGTCGGACCGATCACGACATCTACATCGGCCATGCCAATTTCCAACGACGCCGATAGCGCCCGCAACCGATCTCGTCGGGCCAAATAATCAACCGCCGAGATTGCCTCCATGCTATCGAACCGCGCCGCGACGTTTGGATCCAATGTCGCCTTCCGATCCTGCATTTCCCCATTGATGAAGGCCGCGAACTCCGGCGCGGCCAGACCACCACGCGAAAAGATTTCGTCCGCTTCGGCGGCTTCCGGCAGATCGATCGACGAAACACGCGCGCCGGCCACCGCCAGGGTATCTATTGCGTCCTTGACGCCTTCCGCGACACCGGGATCACAGTTTTCAAAAAAATGATCGCAAACGCCGATATGAATATCCGCGGCGCCGACATCGCCGAACCCCGCCAATAAGGCCGTTCCTGGAATGTCCGTTAGAGGATCGATGGCGGCGAAGGCAAGAATGGCATCGGCAACGGTGCGGGCCAGCACCCCGGCTGTGTCGAGGCTCGGACTGAGCGGCACGATACCGTCCACGGACCAGCGGCCGAAACTCGTTTTTATGCCGACGGTTCCAGTAAAACTCGCGGGCACTCGAACGGACCCCGCGGTATCACTCCCAAGGGCAACCAAAGCGGACCCTTCCCAAAGGCTGACGCCAGCGCCGGCACTCGAACCACCCGGCACTCGATGCGCGACCGCATCCCATGGATTGCGCGGCGTCCCCCAATGTGCATTCGTACCCAACCCGCCGAAAGCAAACTCGACGGTATGGGTCTTGCCCGATATCGGTGAAAGCGAGCGCCGCAAGGCACCCACGACCGGGCCTTCGGTTTCCCACCGGTCGGCTAGTGGCGCCGGCGTTCCCGCACAGGTCTCGTAACCGCGAACGCCATACAAATCCTTTACGGATACCGGGATACCTTGAAGCGGTCCGAAGTCGATACCGGCCGCGAACACCGCATCCGCCGCTTTCGCCTCGGCACGAAATTGATCCGCATTACGACTTTTATACGCACCCAGTACAGCGCCGTGGCGCTCATGGTTTGCGATCGCTTCCTCGGCAAGAGCGGCGCTCGTGGTCTTACCATCGCGCAATGATTTACCAATGGTCTCGATCGACTCGTTTAGCATATTGGACATGAAGGTTCCTCTTGCCGGCTCGCAAACATATTACCGCATGGCGCATTACGCTGACCACCATCACGGAGTCCAGCGGCGCGCAACCTAGAACACCATTCAATTGATATAGAACGGCCGTGGGCTTTGGTTAACGCAGCACCACGTATTTGTTACAAAACTTTGACGTTGCCACCACAATTCTGAATTATCACAAGATCATTCTAGCGCGTCATTAATAATTGAAGACCGGCCTTCCCCCTATGATATGGACATTGCGGGAAATTTATTGCCGGAAACAAATTTTTCTGGACCTGCAACAATGGGAGGCAACGTGCGGGAAGGCGATGAAACGGACTTCGAGTCGCTCTCGAACCAACTATTATCTCGACGTTATTTTGCCGGCGGAGGGCTTGCTTTCGGTGCCAGTGCGTTCGTTGTGGGCACGCTGGCACCAGTTTCAATCTCTGCAGCGGGGCGGTTTGGGTTTCAACCGGTTAAAGCCAGCACCCTGGATACGATTACCCTTCCCAAAGGTTTCCGTTGGTCCGTCGTAGCCAGTTGGGGAGATTCTCTTTGGTCCGACGGTGCGCAATTCGATCACCAAACGCGCGGTACCGGGGCAAGCCAGGAACGCGCCATCGGTGACAATAACGACGGTATGGCGATGTTTCGAGAGGGCGACAGAAACATTCTGGCGGTCAACAATGAATATGTGAACCTTAAGGTATTTTACGGCAATCGTGCGTCCAGGAAACCGGAGACAGCCGACGACCTGCGCAAAGCCAAGGCGGCGCACGGTGTTTCAGTTTTCGAAATTGCACAAGAGGGTGGCACCTGGTCGATCGTTAACGACTCTCCATTCAATCGGCGCATCACCGCAGACACACCAATAGAAATTAACGGCCCCGCGCGTGGACATCCGTTGCTTCGAACCACCGCTGATCCAGGCGGCACGAACACCAAGGGCACATGGAACAATTGCGGAAACGGCCGCACACCGTGGGGGACCTATCTTGCCTGCGAGGAAAACTTCAACGTCTATTTCGCAAGTAGCGACGAAGCCTATCCAATTCCGAGTGCTTTGAAGCGCTACGGCATCAAATCGAAAGACAAGTACGGCTATGGCTGGGCTATTGGTGATGAACGGTTCGATGTATCCAAACATCCCAATGAACCCAATCGGGCGGGATACGTCGTTGAGATCGATCCACTGCGTCCAACGTCAACACCAAAGAAGCGTACCGCGCTGGGACGGTTCAAGCATGAGAATGCCGAAGTCGTCATCGCAGATAGCGGGCGCATCGTCGTTTATATGGGCGATGATGAACGCGGTGAGTTCCTATACAAGTTTGTCAGCGAGGAGCGCTATGTCGAAGGTGACGACAATAGCGACCTACTGGACAAAGGAAATTTGTACGTCGCCAAATTCGCCGACACCCTGCGCGGTGAATGGCTCGCGCTGACGCCGGCGACGACGGGGATGAATTCCCACGCCGAGATTTGTATCCATACGAGGCAGGCGGCTTCCGCAGTGGGGGCCACGACAATGGACCGACCGGAATGGGTCGCCGCCAATCCAAAGAAAACTGAAATCTATTGCGCGCTGACAAACAACAGGGACCGCGGCAAGAAACCAAACAAAGGTGGAGACGCAACGCCGGTCGGTGGCCCCAACCCACGGGCTGAAAATAAGTTCGGTCAAATCGTTCGATGGACGCCGGACGGTGCCGACCACGAAAGTACTGGCTTTAGCTGGAACCTGTTTGTCATGGCCGGCAATCCAACCGTACATTCGGATGCGCGCGCCGGTTCCGATAACATCGACGCGGACAACATGTTCAATTCTCCGGACGGTATAACCTTCGGCACTAACGGCTTGCTCTGGATTCGGACAGACGGCAACTATCGAAATAGAGGCGATTACGCCGGCATGGGTAACAATCAAATGCTTGTCGGCAATCCTGAAACAGGCCAAATTCGCCGCTTTATGGTCGGGCCGAAAGAATGCGAAATCACGGGTATCGCGTGGAGCACCGATCACAAAACGCTCTTCGTCGGCATCCAGCATCCAGGCGAAAAAGGCGGCACAAGTCATTTCCCGGACGGCGGCGATTCGACACCGCGATCCAGCATCATCGCCATCACAAGAGATGATGGTGGCACGATCGGTTGAATTCGGGCGGTTCTAAAAAATACGGCCCCGCGCGACTTCATGACTGAAGTCGAGCAGCCCTTCGGCCAACGTACCGAATTCCATGAAACGTGGATCACCGGCACCACCTTCCCGGTAGCGCCGGTGCAACTGCATAAAGATCACGGCAACCCGAAAGCTGGTTAGCACGCGGTACCATTTGAAGCCCGACAAGTCGCGGCCCGTCAGTGTGGCATAATCGGCGGCAACTTCTTCGCGTGTCGGAAATCCGTATCCGGCTGTCGGCATCTGATGCAGTTTCTGCATCGCGTCCGGATCGCCCGCTTCCGTCCAATAGCCCAGCATCACGCCTAGATCGACAAGAGGATCGCCGCGTGTGCCGAGATCCCAGTCCAGTACGGCCGCGGGTTCAAGGCTCTTCGGGTCGAGCACCACATTATCGAGCTTGAAGTCATTATGCAGAAAAGACGTCGCCTGCTCCGGCAACCTTCGGTCCTTCCCCAACCACGCCGCCAGTTCGTTCACCACCGTCGGCGGTTCGCTATCCCAGGCAAGGGCGGCCCTCTTGATCCAACCTGCCGCGGTACGTTCACGAAAACCTTCCGGCCGGCCCAGGTCGCCAAGGCCTACTGCTTCCGGATCGACCTGGTGCAAATCCTTCAGGATCGCAACAAGCATTCGACCCAGCTGTATTCCAGGCTTTTCCCGCGCCGCGACTTCGGCCGGCATCTCACCGCCGATCACCAAGCCGGGCTTGTACTCCATGATAAAGAAGGGTGCACCAAGGACATCGGTATCGTCGCAAAATACGATGCTCTTCGGCGCAAGTGGAAATTCGCGCCATAGCCCGCTCAAGATTTTGTTCTCGCGCCCCATATCGTTCGCGCCAGGTGGCACAGGGCCCGTCGGCGGCCGCCGCAAAACGAATGGTGCGCCATCCATTTCCAGTAAATAATTAAGGTTACCGAACCCCGACGCGAATTGTTGCGGCGGCTCGTTGCCGGTTAAAGCAAAGCCTTTCGTTTCAAGATGCCTGCCAAGGGCCGCCCAATCCTGAGCCGTTTCGTCCTGCCGCGACTTGAATGCAATTTCAGTCAACGAACTGGCTTAGGCCGCCAACGGCGGACGGCGTTCCGTCCAGTTCGTCGCCTTCTCATAAGCATGGGCGACTTGATAGATGAGCGCTTCATCAAAATTCTTGCCGACGATCTGCATAGACAATGGCAGACCGGCTTTGGAGAAGCCTGTCGGCACCGACATGGCTGGGGCGCCGGTAAGATTAAACGGCGTCCTCGCTTGGCGCCCATAGGTCCGCTCGGCTTCCACCTCATCCTCAATTTCGCAAGCCGGATCCATGCTTGATACCGTTATAGCGACGTCGAAGTCGCGCATTGCATCGTTGTATTCCTGCGCCAACCGCGCCTTGACCCGCGTTGCATTCACATAGTCCGCGGCGCGAATGAAGGCGCCACCCATGATACGGCGCCGGGCCAATTCGCCGTAATCTTCCGGTCGTTCCTGAAACCACTTTTCATGAATTGCGTACGCTTCCGGAAGCAGAATTACGCGGTTGGCCGCCGCGTACGCATCGAGGGGTGCCAAAGTCATATCGGACACTTCCGCACCAAGACCGCGCAGGACATCCACGGCATCGTTGATGCTCTTCGCCATCTCCGGATCAGCTTCCAGATCGCGTTCAAAGAAATGCCGGATCACACCAATGCGCATGCCTTTAACATCCCGGCCAATGCGTCCCGTGAAATCAGGCTTTTCCGCCGGCGCGCTGCCGGGGTCCAGTGCGTCATGACCCGCGATCACGTTGAGCAGAATTGCATTATCTTCAACCGTGCGAGTCATTGGCCCAACGTGATCGAGCGTGAACGAAAGGGGAAAAACACCGCGCCGGCTGACCCGGCCATAGGTCGCCTTCATCCCGACAAGACCACACAGCGACGCCGGATTGCGTACCGAACCACCGGTGTCGGTCCCCAGTGCGGCAGGCACGAACCCTGCCGCTAACGCCGCACCGGAGCCGCTCGACGATCCGCCGGTAAAGTGCGCCGGGTTCCACGGGTTGCGCGCCGGCGGCCAGGGCAGATCGAAGGAGGGCCCACCAATCGCAAACTCATGCGTTGCCGTTTTACCAACCAGAACGGCGCCAGCTTCACGAAACTTCGCCGTAACATGGGCATCGGTATCGGGAACGCTGTTTCGGGTCATAACCTTGGAATGGCAGGTTGTCGGTTCTCCTGCCGCGTCGATGATATCCTTAAGCGCATAAGGCACACCGTGCATCGGTCCGCGCCACGCACCGGCCATGATTTCCGCCTCGGCGGTCTTGGCCGCGTCAAGGGCCCGATCTCCGCAGATATGCAGGAACGAATTCAGCGCACCGTCATGCGCTGCAATACGGTCCAGCAGTGCTTGTGCATATTCAACCGGCGAAATTTCACGATCGCGGAGACGCCGCGCGGCATCCGCGATCGTAAGGTATGCGAAATCTGTCATTGTTCCGTGCTCCCAGCCCGAAAAACATGCGCCGGCTCATCGGTTGGCGCGATGTCGCGTGGCAAACGTTCAGCAAGAGACTTAGCAAACTCGAAGGCCCGCGCCACATCGTCGGGGAATTGCTCGGCCATTTTATCAAGGCCGGCGTTATGGGCGGCCTCTAGTGCATCGGTATTGTCTTTCGCGCTCATCTATCCCTCGTCCCAACCAATTTCGAGCACCGATCAAGCCATTCAGAATCACCGCTTGTCAAGAAAGGGACTTACCAAAGCACGCGGCATATGCACCCGAAACGATCGGCCACTCTCGACCCTGTTTGCGTTCCCGCCGTACCGACGAGCAAAACGGCAACGCATGAACAGACTCCAGTCGCAGACCAAGCGGCGCGGCAAGCCGGCGTAATTGGCGCGTCGTAAAATGCCGGTATGGCGCGCCACGCCGTGCTTCCGCATTAAGGCGCAATAAGAAGACGCCCGGATTCCAAGGGTGCGGCATGATTACGACAAGCTTACCGTCTCGGCACAGTAATTTGGACGCGGCGGCGAGGTGAATAAAAGGGTCCGGCGCATGCTCAAGCGAGCCAACGAACTGAGCCAACCCGAATAAGCCGAATTGTTCCGACGTAGCGGCCGCGATATCGCAGGTTTTGAACTCGAACAATGCCGGATCACTAGACCGGGCAGCATTTTCCCGTGCCCGGACAATCATATTCGGCGAGATGTCGATACCCACACCCGCTTCGATCACCGCATCAAGATCAAGCAATTGCCGGCCGGTTCCGCACCCAAGGTCAAGTACGCGCGGATTGCTGAGCTGATCGCAAACCGAATGCAGGTATAAGGATCTGGCTCGAAATTCCGCCGCCCGCTGGGAATCCGGGCCATGCTCCGCGTCCCAATTTCCGGCCTCGCGGTCGAAAATAGAAGCAATGTCCGGCATCGGCTTTTATGAGGCCTGCTTAATCAATCCGGACTAATCGGTGCCGGGCCACTGAGCAGCAGTCTTATCAGACCAGACTGCCGCTCGGTGGTTGTCTTGGAAAAGATCCGCTTTACGTGCGTCCGCACCGTATGCTGGCTAACCGAAAGTTCTTCGGCGGCATCGGCAAGACTGAGATCCTGCGCTAACAAGGCTGCCAATCGCGCCTCGGCACGCGTCAGGCCGTAGAGCTTGCTTAAGCGGCTTTCATCGAAATCAGGGTGCGTTTCCGGGTCGCCGATAAAAATCAGTGCGGCCGGCCTATCCTTATCGAAATAATGAGATTCGGTGCGCAAGGTTGTTACGACGACCGAAAGCGGCCGATCACCCGAAGGGCGCTCCAGCGAAATCGCCCCTGTATCGTCTTTCTTTCCTTTCGCGATGCGGCCAGTTCGCCAAATGACGTCCTTCAATTTAACGATCTGCCCATCATGGCTACCTTGCAAGCCATCGCGCCCAACCGACAATCCATCATCGGCGTCGAGTATAGCCGCCGCCGCCCGGTTCATGCGGATGGGATGACTGAAGGCATCGGCAACAATCACGCCAAGCGGCAAGCGGTTCAGCGCATCGTCGAGCGCCAAATTTTCCATCTGCAATTTGGCCATAAGGCAATTGTCGCTTGAAAGTACCAGGAAGACAGCATTCCGAATTCGGCCCGGCATATCGGTGAACAGTTTCGGATCGGCCCGGGATTGCAGGTGTGTGTTATAGACACGCCGGGCCGTCTCATCCTCAATCACCCAAAGCAGCCTGTCGACCCCCCCATCCTGCGCGGGTATGGGCGATATCGTCTCCGCGGCCCAGAACAACGCACCATTTTTACGTCGATAGTGGGTTTCCCCCGACCACTCATTGCCCTCGCGAATATGTTCAAGCTTTTCTTCCCGCTTGTCCTTGGGCATGTCGACGAGGTTCCAAGGCGATATCCTCTTCAGCGCCTCTAGATTGTAACCCGTCGCCTCTTGGAATTTCTGATTGGCATACTCGATCTCACCTTCCGAATTGGCAATCATCACCAAGACCAGGCTTTGTTCCAGGGATTCGAAAAGTTTCTCGAACTCCTCATCGGCGCGTGGATGCCGGGTGACATCCTCAGCAATTCCCTGCATTCCCCGAAACTCGCCAGTGTCTTGATCGTAAACAGGCAAGCCGCTCACGAGGAACAATCGCTTCTGCCCCTCCCGGTTCGGTACTTCGAAAAACACGTCACGGAAGGTCGATTGGCTTTCGCCCCCCTCCGGAAAATCTTCCAGGGTGACGAAGGATCCGATTTCACCCAAACGTCGCCCTATCAACTCCTGAGGGTGAAGACCCAACATATCGAAGACCCGATACGAAACATCGGTTAAACGAAACTCGGCGTCGGTCTCCCAGATCCAAGCGGAAACAAGCCGCGAAAGATTGTAGAGACGGTGCTCCGCCGATGCGGCCTTGCCGATCGCCGCGGCCGCTATTTCCTTGTCGTCTGGCATCGCTTTTAACTCGTTTTTGCGGCGATTTGGTTGTGCCATCCCATTCTCAGCGCTTCAGCGTATTCATCGTGGCGTTATTCGCCTGCCAACGACGAACCGTTTCCATGGCCTTATCCCTGGACGTTTTGTTGAACACGGCCAAACATTGGCGTGTTTCCTTGCGAATTTCATCGTCATCCATATTTTGTTTGTTCCGGGTCAACGCGAATATCGAGGCAAAGATAGCCTTGCCGATGCCAGCAGCCTTGCAAGTAATTGCAAGCGCATTGCCGCCATGTTCAAAAAGCATGCGCCGAACGAAGACCTCGTCCAATGCAGTAAATTTCGTAAACATCGCAATGAAAAGCGCTATCTCGCCTTCGCGAAGCACGTTCAACATAGCCTCTGGCGACATTTTCCCGATATCGTCCAAATTTTCCGTCAGTTGCTGCGTCTTGGAGAGCTCTCTGGCATCATAGGCTGCGGCCTGCACTTCACGGGCCGTCGCCCGCTCTAGCAAGCTATCGACGGTTGCCGCATCAAGGTCCCATTCATCGACAATCAATTGCCGCAAAATAGTCGATACCCATACAAACATTCGTTTTACGAGTTCCGGATCGAGTTCGCGGCGTTGCAAGATGGGTTCTTGGAACGAGTCGGCACGCTTTGATTGCTCGACCAGGTATTCCATCGTGCTACGGGAAATTTTCGCATCCGTGTTCTTCAACAACGAACGAATGACATTTTCGTTGCCTGTTTCAACCAGCGCTTCCGATACGCTTTCGTCGATATTCTGCCGAATTGTAATAGCCAGCTGGTGTTCCTGTGTTCGATGACGAATCACTTCGATTAAATCGTCATCCTGCAGAACGCCACTATTGGTCAACACGGGATAAGCGATTTCGATGTCGTCATTGGCTAGCAACCGGATGAGGTCGCGTGGCGCATCCGGCAATTCGGCGAGACAGGCACTCACGGTCCGGCGCACCGACATTTCCGTTTCATGTACAAGATGACCGAGGATGTCGAACATCAAACCCCGCTCACGGTCGCTCAATTTAGAACGCTCGTTGAGCGACAGCGATCCAATTGCCTCGACCAGCGCACGCCGACCGTCGGGCGATTTATCGCGCGCAAGCGCGAAAAGCGCGTCGCCTTCCATACCGGTCATTTCAAGCCCTTCCAACTAGCAACCCTCGTTCGCGCCGCCATCGAAGGGGCAGCGAAAAGTATCGAGCCTTCCAATTTACTATAGCATATAGTTAACAAAATGTTTCGATTTCCCAAATATGCTTGGTTGTTTCGCAAACAATAGCAAGCGAATCAAAGTAATAATGTAATTTGTATATCGGTCCGAACTTGCCCGCCACAATAATTATGCACATAAACCTTTAAATTCGAATAGGAGTGAACCGTGGATGACCCCGTAAAAAGACATCCGACGAGAACCGAACAGCTCGACATATTGGCAACGTTAGTTTCGGAAACGGTTCAAGGCGACGGCACCATTCTCGATCTAGGATGCGGCGTCGGATATGTAGCGCATCTGATATTGGAGAAACGCGATAATCTGTCGATCATCGGCGTGGATCGAAACGCCAACGCGCTCCAGCAAGCCAGGGAAAACCTCGCGGGCTATAAAAGTCAATTTCTTGCTATCGAAGGGGATCTAGAAAATATCGCGGCGTGTAAAATTCCCGAGCAGCCCTACCGCGCAATCTACACCGCACTCACCTTCCATGATTTGCCCGATGCTGCGAAGCGGCACGTCATCGATTACGCAGCGTCCCGCCTCGGCCCGGATGGCGTCTTCCTTCTGTATGACAGAATCAGACTCGACGCGGCCCCGCTGTTTCCCTTACAGCAGAGTATATGGTCGCGGATAGAACTCGTGCACGGTACGGCAATGCGTACAGCGGATTCTTTCGAATCCTATCTGGAAGACCTGGGTACCGATAACCGACCCGCGCGCCTCACCGACTATCTCTCATGGTTTCCTGAAGCGGGGCTTGTCCCGCAACTTCTTCATTTGCACGGCAATGTCGCGCTGATCGGGGGGGCCAAAACTTAGAGAAATTTATAGACACCTTGCGCGGTGGAAAAAATCTTACCCGTCTCGGCGTCGACCACCCGGCAATCGCAAAAAAACATCGACCGGCCCTTGCGGACAACCTTTGCTTCCGCATGCACTGTCGCAGCCATCGCCGTGGACAAGAAATTGCAGCTCAGGTTCACCGTGACCGCCGGCTTCCGTTCATCGCCATTCCTGACACCAGCCATGATGCCGGCGATATCCATAAGCGACATCAGCACACCGCCGTGGATATAGTCCTGGCGATTTCGATGACAATCGAATCCCGTCATCTCCAGCCGTACGAAACCATTGCCCGACTCGACAACACTGTAATCCAGAAACTTGTGATAGGAGTCGGCGTCTTGCCCGATTGTGCTGTTCATGTGCCATCCGTTAGGTCGTGACGCGCCTCTTTTAACGATCGAACGCGATGGCGCAAGAGCAGACCCTCGCGCGAAACACTTGTGTGGGTCGCACCGGCTTGTCAGAGTTACGGCTGATGCGGTGAAGCGGAGGGCAGGAAATGACGGCATTCGATCTGGTGGTTCGCGGCGGCGAAGTCATCACGGCAACCGACAGGACGACGTGCGATGTCGGCGTCCGCGGCGGCAAAATCGCAGCCTTGGGAGAAGGCCTTGAACCCGGTGTGCGCGAAATCGATGCGACAGGTAAGCTAGTGCTGCCCGGCGGCATCGACAGCCACTGCCATATTGAACAAGTGTCGGGCATGGGCGTTATGTGCGCCGATGATTTTCACAGCGGAACCGTCGCCGCCGCGTTTGGCGGTACGACGACGATCATCCCATTCGCCGCCCAGCACCGGGGCCAGTCGGCGCGCGCGATCGTTGAGGATTATCGCGCGCGTGGCGACGCCAAGGCGGTTATCGACTATGCCGTCCACTTAATCATCACCGACCCGACGGAACAGGTGCTGGGGCAGGAGCTGCCGGCGCTGATTCGCGACGGATATACTTCATTCAAGGTCTATATGACCTATGACGGCACCAAGCTCGACGACTACCAGATGCTCGAAGTGCTCTCGACCGCCCGTCGCGAGGGTGCGCTGACCATGATTCATGCCGAGAATTGGGACATGATCCGCTGGTTGGCACAGCGCCTGATCGATGGCGGCAACCGTGCGCCGGTTTATCACGGTGTCAGCCACGCCGAAGTCGCCGAAGGCGAGGCGACACACCGCGCTATTTCACTCGGTCGCCTACTCGACACGCCATTGCTCATTGTCCATGTCTCAGCGGAAGAGGCGATGGAGGAAATTCGCATGGCCCAGGCCAAAGGCTTAAAGGTCTATGGCGAAACGTGCCCGCAATATCTTTTTCTCACCTTGGACGATCTTGATCGAGAAGGTATGGAGGGCGCGATGTTCTGTTGCAGCCCGCCACCGCGCGACAAGGCCGGTCAGGAAGCGATTTGGCATGGTATTCAGACAGGCGTCTTCCAGGTCGTGTCCTCGGACCATGCCCCTTACCGATTCGACGAAACCGGCAAACTAAAGGCTGGACCGAACCCGTCCTTCAAGGAAATCGCCAACGGCGTGCCGGGGATCGAGCTTCGGATGCCGATGCTCTTTTCCGAAGGCGTTGGAAAAGGACGAATCGATATCCACCGTTTCGTTGATATTACCTCGACCGCTCATGCGAAAATTTACGGCCTCTATCCGCGCAAAGGTACCATCGCTGTTGGTGCCGACGCGGACATGGCGATTTGGGATCCCGACCGCGAGGTAACGGTGACTGCCGACATGCTGCACGACAATACGGGCTATACGCCCTACGCGGGCATGGAGCTAAAGGGTTGGCCGGTCCAGGTGCTCAGTCGCGGCCGTCTTGTCGTGGACGATGGTGAATTAAACGCTGAACAGGGCAGCGGTGTTTTTCAGCCCTGCGACAAGCCGGACAGCGCGAAACCGCTCGGCCGCGTGCAGCGGGAGCTCGACCCCAAGCGCAATTTTGGCGCACAAATCTTATTCTAGTTTGTGCGCTATGAAAGTTCCCGTCACCGTCATTCCCGCGCGCGGCACACCAACCCCGGTTGTTTTTGATTCACCGCACAGCGGCTCGCACTATCCGGACGATTTCGATTACGTCGTGCCCTTGTCGATGCTACGGCGAGGCGAGGATCCACATGTCGAGGAACTGTTTGGTGCGGCGCCCGACAATGGCGCGCCTCTTATCGCCGCCGAGTTCAGCCGCATGTATATCGATCCCAATCGCTCCGCGGCGGACATCGACCCCAATATGCTCAATGGTGACTGGCCCCACCCGCTTGAGGTCAGCCATAAGACCAAGTCCGGCATGGGCCTCATCCGAACCCAGTCGGGGCGGGACCGAAAGCCGATTTACAAACGCAAGCTAACGGTGACGGAGGTTCGAAACCGCATCGAAACTTACTGGCGTCCCTATCATGACACGCTGCGCGAAGCGCTGGACAAAACACACGAACAATTCGGCGCTGCCTGGCATGTAAACTGCCACTCGATGCCCTCGAAATGGGCGACGGGCTTCGAGAAGGCCGGTGAGCCGAATGAGAACGACTATGTGCTGGGCAATCGCGACGGCACGACGGCCGGCGAAGAGTTTACCGAGCTGGTGCGGGAAACCTTAGCCGGATTTGGTTTCAACGTTGGTGTGAATGATGGGCAGAAGGGTGTCGAACTGGTCCGCGCCTACAGCGATCCCGCGCGCCACCGGCACAGTTTGCAGATTGAAATCAATCGCCGGCTTTACTGGGACGAACGCAACATGGTGAAACGCGATTGCTTCGAGGAGCAGCGCCAGATGATGACAAAACTGGTCGAAGTGATTTGTGACTACGCGCGCAGCGAAGCGAATTAAGTTTCACGCCGATAGTGTTTGAGAAACTTGTCGTGATCGTTTCGGTAGGAACGAAAGCGCCTTAGGCTGAAATAGGCGCCGAGCGCATTTACGGAACATACTAGAAGCGTAACGACCGGAAAGACTGCTGCAATGACGATGAACGTATTCACCACCGCTGGCAACTCCCCATAGACGCGGAGACAAACCAAAACAATGACTGCGCAAACTGCAAAACCACCAATCTTTAAAATTTGACGGAGTCCTACATGAGCCTCTACCAGCCCCGAATCGATAAATCCCGCCTCGTGACTTGAAAGTATGAGCCGGAGATTATCGTTGCGAATCGATTGGCGGCTGTCCTTCGACATAAACCAGCCTCGCACTGTTCAACAATTTAGATATCGTACTGCAACTTTAGAGGTTTGCAGCGGTAAGAGGCTACCGATTGCTTATCCGCAGCGTAGACGCCCCAGCGCCATTGCGACAGCGGACTGCGTCGGCTCCACGACAGGCATATCCAGCGCATCGGAAACTTGGTCGCGGTAGCGTGCCATGCCCGCGCAACCGAGGATCAGGACGTCGGCGCCGTCCTCGTCGCGCAGCGCGCGGCCGGTCTCGATCATGCGGTCGAGCACCTTGCCTTCCTGGCTAAGCTCAACCACACCCAGGCCTATTGCCCGGTCGCCGGCACAGCGTTGCTCGATACCGATCTGCCGCACATAACGCCCATGCCGCTTCACCGATGGTTCGAGGATCGAGATGACCCCAAATTTTTCGCCCTGGGTCATCGCCGTCATATAGGCGGACTCCGCGATGCCCAGCACGGGGTGTTCCGTCGTCTCGCGCGCGGCGTGCAGACCTGGGTCGCTGAAACAGGCGATCACGAAGGCGCCCGCATCATTGTCCCGGGCGTGGATATAGTCGCAGAGCGGCAAAATGACGCTGTCGGAATGACTTTGGCTTTCGATGCCCGGCGGCCCCTCCGTCATGGTCACGCATTCGATGTCCGGGCCGCCTGCCATGCGTAACGGTTGCATGGCGGTATCGATCGCATCAGTGCAGGCGGTTGTCGAGTTTGGATTGATGACAATGATCGTTTCCGTCATGCCGTCTATTCCTCCGGTGGCGGGGTTACGCCGACCTGATCGGTGATGATCTTGTAATGCTCGGGACGCCGGTGCGCCTCGAAGTTGAAGATCGTCGTCTTGTTGAAGGTGCATTCGTCGAGATCGCATTCCGCCACGATCAATTCGTCGCCCAGTGTGTGGGCTTGGGCGACGATTTCTCCGGAAGGCGCAACGATCACGCTCCCCCCCATCAGGTCGCAGCCCTCCTCCGGGCCCGCCTTGGCGACCCCGACAACCCAGGTACCGTTCTGATAGGCACCGGCTTGCATGGTGATGTGATTGTGCATCATACGGACATGGAAAGGCTCCGGCCCGACCGCGTTCGCCGCCGGCGTGTTGTAGCCGAGCATGACCATTTCGACCCCTTGCATACCCATGACGCGGAATGTCTCGGGCCAGCGCCGGTCGTTGCACAGGCACATCCCCATGACGCCACCCATCGTCCGCCACACCGGAAAGCCGAGATCGCCGACTTCGAAATAGCCTTTTTCAAGATGCTGCCAAGGCCGCTCGGGTTCGTGTTCATAGTGACCCGGCAGGTGCACCTTACGGTAGCGGCCGACGATATTGGAATTTGGGTCAACCAGGATCGAAGTATTGTAACGGTGGGTTTCGCCATCCTCGATGGTCTTCTCCGCATAGCCAAGATAGAAGCCAATGCCATATTCCCGCGCGCGATCGAATAGCGGTTGCGTATCCGGGCCGGGCATTTCGCTTTCGAAGAATGAGTCGATCTCGTTTTGGCTTTCCATCCACCAGCGTGGAAAGAAGGTTGTCAGCGCGAGCTCAGGGAACACAACGAGCTCGCAACCCCGCGCATGGGCCTTGTCGAGAAGCGTCAGCATGCGACCGATGACGGTGGCCCGGCTTTCGGCGCGTGCGATCGGGCCCATCTGCGCCCCGCCTACTGTGATCACTCTCGACATTGTCACTTCTCCTTCTCGACTATCAAATCCTATCTAAAACTAGCGAATACGACAGTGCAATGGGTCTGCGTTTCGCGCGGTCGCGATGTGCGTTACCGCCACCATATTG
>JAJFJC010000285.1 GCA_021774385.1 Alphaproteobacteria bacterium | reverse complement strand
ACTATAACAGCGATAGGCAACGCGAAAAAGCGGAGGCTTGGCTTTACGTCTGGGACCTCGACAACGGTGTTTCGATCTACCGGCCGCACAAGAAAGTGCACTTCAATTTTTGTATTTCCGGTGAAAATTCGCATTTCAGCGTCGGCCCGGCATACAAAGATAAAAAACATATTGGCAGAAACGTCGTCGAAGGTGCTGGCGACATTGAAACACGAACATTCTACTCGAACCAATATGTAAAGAGCCGTAAATGGAACCCTTTCTCCTGCCGGTTCGAAGAAATTCCAGCGACATTGATGGACCAAGTTTGGCGACCGCTATTGCCCGGCCATGGCTATCTCGATTCGGGTCTCAGGAAAAGCTATTCGTCTGAGCCGGGTCGATTGGTTCGCCTTGTAAACACGGAAGAATCCGTCGATGCGGAGCTGCCCTTCAGTGTCAACGATGCCGCCCACTCCTGCATGGGGTACTTCGCGTTCAAGGGTGCCTATTCGCTATATAGTTGCCCGGCAGATACGGAGAACTGGCGACGGCGCAATTGCCTCGATTACTGGTGGTTCCGGCCGGACGGGAAGGCTGAAAGAACATGCATTCCCGCCGGCGGACCTTGGGCAATCTCTCATGACTTTTGGATATTTCCGGTCGTTGACGGGTTTGTCATAGCCTCGAAATATAATATGCGTCCCACCGAGCACGGCGGGTGGGGCCTCTATCTCGTACGGCAAAACAAGATCACATATCTGGCGAAGGGCCACATATCGCTATTGCTCCGGTCCGCGGCATCCAGCGTCTCTCCGGACGGTTGCCGGGTCGCCTTCGGCTATGGACGGACAATGATATCCCCGCACACCGTGCGCGTCATCGACGTGTGCGCGAAACAAGCGCATTCAAACGAAACCTCAGGGTAGTCGACCCTGGCAGTCAGTGGAAAAGGGGACGGGCGACTCACCCATAACCTTTGCCCTATGCCCCATCCTTGCCGACAATGCAGACCGAGCACACATTCTGGTGCGGGAACCCGCCGAGATTGTGCGTGAGCCCGAAGACCGGTTCCTGGCTGCGTTGACGGTCGCCGGCGCGGCCCTGCATTTGCAAATACATCTCGTAGATCATCCGCAGGCCCGACGCGCCGATCGGGTGGCCGAAGCATTTCAGGCCGCCGTCGATCTGACAGGGTATTTCGCCGTCCGCGTCATAGAAGCCGTTCATGACGTCCTGGATCGCCTCGCCCTCGCCGGAGATGTGCAGGTCTTCCATGGTGACCAATTCCGTCACCGAAAAACAATCATGTACTTCGATCAGGCTGACCTGTTCGCGCGGCTTCTCGATGCCGGCTTCCTCATAGGCGCGCTTGGCCGCCGTGCGTGTGGTGATGAAGTGGCTGCCGTCCCAGGAATTGTGCTGCGCCTCGGTGCCGTTCGAAACCGATAGCTGCAGCGCCTTGACGGTCACCAGATCCTTCTTGCCCATCGACCGCGCGATTTCCGGTGTGGTGACGATGGCGCAGGCCGCACCATCCGAGACGCCGCAGCAATCGAACAGGCCGAGCGGCTCGGCGATCATCGGCGCGTTCATGACCTTGTCTTCGTCGATCTTGTTGCGCAGATGCGCCTTCGGGTTCTTCGAGCCGTTATCGTGGCTCTTGATCGAGATATGCGCCATCGCGCGCTTCATGTCCTCGCGTGACACATTGTGCTTGGCGCCGTAGGCGGCCGCGAGCTGGGCGAAGTTTCCGGGTGCCGAGGTGTTGGCCCAGAACATATCGTTGACCGCGCCGCGCGAGCGTTGCGGCAGGCCGCCATAGCCGGTGTCCTTCAGCTTCTCGACACCCAGCGCCAAGGCGATATCACAGGCACCCGAGGCCACCGCATAGACCGCGCCGCGAAAGGCTTCCGATCCGCTGGCGCAATAATTCTCGACCCGTGTGACCGGAATGAACGGCAGCCGCAGCGCCATTGCCAGCGGCACGCCGGACTTGCCGACATGCTGTTCCTCGATCGCGGTGGAGAACCAAGCCGCCTGCACATCGTTCTTCTCGATGCCGGAATCTTCCAACGCCTCGATAAAAGCCTCGACCATCAGGTCTTCGGCGTTGTCGTTCCAGCGCTCGCCGAATTTGGCGCAGCCCATGCCGAGAATTGCGACCTTATCCTTGATTCCGGTAGCCATGTCATTTTCCTCCTATCGTCAATTCGAAGCCTTACTCGGGTGCGTCAATCGGTGCTGCTTTCCAGAAATAACGCCGGAAACCCCGCTTGCCATCATAGTCCTTCACGCGGAACATCATGCGCATCGGCATCCCGACTTCCGGTTTGGCGTCCGGCGCAACATCCGCGAAGTCAATCATCATACGCCCGCCCTCGTCAAACTGCACCATGCCGTAAAAGGCCGGCGGATCGGCGGAGTAGGTCAGGCTGTCAGCGGTGTAGGAATTCATCTTGCCGGTCATTTCGGCAAAGGAGTGATCTTCCTGGGTATGGAACGCCTCGCAATTCGGGTTCACGCAAACCGCCGATTTCGGATATTGCAGGGTTCCGCACTTCGTGCATTTGCCGCCGACGAGGCCGAGGATCATTTCCTTGTTGCGGTACAGCGTCGTCATGCCGGTTTGCCGGTCGACCTCCGCGCGCAAGCCATGTTCGGCGTTGACCAGATCGTTGAAGGACAGAAACTTGTTGTAGTTCGTTTCCTCGCGGCGGCGCGCCAGATGGCCCTTGATGCCGGTCCGTTTTGGAAACTTCGCCAAGGCCTCGGTGGTTTCGACCAACAATGCGTCCGCGCCTTGCCCAAAACCGACAACGAGAATTTTCTGACCGGGCTTCGCTTCTTCCAAAGCATTCACCAGCATGACCAGCGGATGCGCCACGCCGGATTCGCCCATATTGGCCTGCAAATTATCGCGGACGCTGTCTTCGCTGATCCCTAGTTTTTTAGCGATCATGCCCGAGACGCGCCGCGCCGCGGCCGGAAAACAGAAATGGTCTACCGCATCGGCGCTGACACCCGCTTTTTCAAGCATCGCCTGCGCGGCGGTGGGAACAATCTTGAGATAACCTTCATCGCGAATCCAGCGCTCCTCCCAGACATAGTCGTAGGCGCTGTCTTGGCCGCGATAATGATCGACGAAATCGACTGTTTCGGTGTGATAGCCAAGCACGGCCGCGATAACATCGCCTTCGCCGACCAGAAGCGCCGCGGCGCCATCGCCGGACGTCATCTCCAGCGGATGCGCGGCGCGGGTCCGGCGCTTTTCCGAACTCGCCAGCAAGACAGGGCCGCCGGCCCCCGCCGACGTCTGCAACGCGGCGATCAGACCAGAAGTACCGGCACGTTGCGAGGCCGCGATATCCATCGTTTGGATCGCGCTATTAAGCCGAAGCGCCTCGGCAACGATGCCGCTGTTCTGACGGTCCTGGAAGGGGTAGCTGGTCGATGCCATGTAAAGCGCCGCAAGGCCGCCGCGATCGAATCCCTGCAGGCAGTCGCGGGCCGCTTCGACAGCCATCGTGATGCTGTCCTCATCCCAATTGGCCATCGACCGTTCACCCTTGGCCAATCCCTTCAGAGCTGAATTGAACCAGGAATTGGCGTCCGCGATCGACTGGCGTTTAAGCCGGACGCGCGGCACGTAACCGCCAAAGGACAATATCCCCGAAACCATCGCTCATTCTCCTTCGTAACCCAACACGACCGGGCTGTTTTCATCTTTAGGCGATACACCTTCATGGCGAATTTGTCTATTCGGCGAATGCGCACAGTTTCGCAATGCCCGCAAAACTTTTATAAGGGAAAGTGGATAGGAGAAAGAAACATGCTGACCGCCCAAGAAAACAACCTCTTGACCCAAACCGGACCGGACACGTCCATGGGTCAATATTTCAGACGCTTTTGGCAACCCGTGGCGCTATCCGAAGAACTACGTGAGCCTGACGGGCCACCGGTCAGGGTTAATATTTTGGGCGAGGAGCTGGTGGGATTCCGGGATTCGGACGGCCGGATTGGGCTGATCGATTCCTACTGCCCGCATCGTGGCGCGAACCTGTTCTACGGCCGCAACGAAGCGTGCGGATTACGGTGCGTTTATCATGGCTGGAAGTTCGACGTGGACGGTAAGGCGATGGACTTGCCCAATGTACCGCCCGGCGTGCGCATGCACGACACGATGCGGGTCAAGGCCTATCCGACGCGCGAATATGGCGGATTTGTTTGGGCATACTTTGGCCCACCGGCGGAAGAATTGCCCGGCGGCGAGTTACCGGAAATCCCGCAGCTCGAGTTCGGCCAGGTGGCACCGGAAAACCGCTACGTCACCAAGCAGCTTCTGGAATGTAACTGGGCGCAAATCATTGAGGGCGATCTCGACACCTCGCACTTCTCCTTCCTGCACATGCCGGCCCCAAGCGTGGCGTCGAACGAAAACCCCGATGCGCCCGCGGACGAAAGGCGCCTGCGCTGGATCCGGAACGATCCGATGCCGCAGTTTTCCATCAAGGAGCATGAGGTCGGCTTCGTCGTTGGCGGCATGCGCGAAGCCGACGGCGAGAAATACTGGCGGATGACGCAATATTTATTGCCCTCGCATGGCACTGGCCCCTCGACCATGCCGGGCGAAACTTATTTCGGTTTTACGGTCGTCCCAATGACCGACGAAGCCGCCTGGGTCTTCACCTATGCCTGGAACCCCGAACGCATAATCGGTGATGAGGAACGCACGAAACTACGTAACGGGCACGGCGTTATCGCCGAATTAGGCTCGGACTACGTGCCTCTCAAAAACCGTTCCAACGATTTCATGATCGATCGAGACGACCAAAAACACCGCAGCTATACGGGTGTCAAAGGACTCGCCGAGCAAGATGCGATGATCCAGCAGAGCCAGGGCTATATCGTCGACCGGACCCGCGAAAACCTGACGGCGACCGATGCCGCCGTGGTGCGTTTCCGCCGCACCGTGATGGACGCGGCTCAGGCGCTCGAAGACGGCACCGAACCAAAAGCACCGCAGCAGCACGACTATTTCAAGACCCGTCCCGGCAGTTGGTTCGCCGCCGAGGGCGTACCCTTCGACGACGTGTTGCTGGAACGGTTCGGCGATCCGCTGGGACGCGTGACGACGTCCTAAGTCACGAGCGGCATCACCTCTTGAGCGAAGGCCTCGATCGTATCGAGAGACCGCTGCAAATCACTGTCCTCGAAACCGATCAACAGGTGATTGAGGCCGGCATCGCCAAAAGCACCGACGTCTCCGGCGATTTGCTCTGCCGAACCGGAAAAGGCCCAACGCTCGGCACTTTCGTCCACCGCGCCAAGCTTGTAGGTCGGGGCGAACATCGCGGTATCGATCTTGTTCGGATCCCGGCCCGCCTCTTCCGCGAAACCATGAATATCGGCCAACGCGGCGGCGAAACGTTCCGGCGTATCCATCATATGGCGCGGATTGCGTAACACCGGATACCAGCCATCGCCAAGCCGGGCCGTACGACGCCGAGCCGCCATCCCCTCGCCGCCAATCCAGATTGGCGGGCCACCAGCCTGCGGTGGTTTCGGCTCAAATGACACATCGTCGAAAGAGACAAACTCGCCATCGTAGCGAGGATTTTTTTCGGTCCACAACGCGCGAAACGCTTCGATATATTCGTTCGACGCGGCGCCTCGCCGCTCGAAAGGCGGGGCGCTCAGGAGCGCCAACTCCTCCCGCATCCAGCCAACGCCGACACCGGCGGTCACCCGCCCATTCGACAATAGATCGGCCGTGGCAAGTTGTTTGGCGGTCTGAATTACCGGTCTGTGCGGAATGACCATGACCGATGTCAGAAGCCTGATTTTTTTGGTTACCGCGGCGGCATAGGTCAGGCAGGTCAACTGATCGAGGCAATCTCCGGTATCGATGCCCGGCCAGTCGCCGCTATCGCTGTAGGGATATTTCGAATCGATCGCATGCGCGATAATGATGTGGTCGCTAATGCCGAGATAGGCAAAACCCAAACTATCCGCGCGTGCTGCCAAGGCACGCAAACCATCCGGTTTCGCCGCCGCCCCTCTGGTCCCTAAATGCAGTCCAAAATCCATATGTTTTCTCCCTCAAAGGCCGAAAAACGAAGCTACCAGGCCGCTTCCAGAAGTTCGAGCATTTGCGCCGTATAGTCACCGGGACGATCCCCAGGATTGGCATTGAAGTTTTTCAGCGTATCTTTTGCCAAAAGCGGTAATTCGCCCTTCGGGATATCGAGCTGGTTTAATCTCGTTGGCATGCCGATCCCATTATAGAGCGCATCGAGAGCCTCCGCTGTAGCCATCGCCGCTTCATTCGCGCTCATACCTTCCTTCCAAACGCCGACTGCTTCCGCAATT
This sequence comes from Alphaproteobacteria bacterium, assembly GCA_021774385.1. Taxonomy (GTDB): domain Bacteria; phylum Pseudomonadota; class Alphaproteobacteria; order UBA8366. The sequence goes on along the minus strand of JAJFJC010000285.1, from coordinate 7,809 downwards.
TGCGCGGCGCGTTTCACATCATCCGGCGGCGTCAGACGTGTTACCGTCGGGATCACCGACGATGTCGACTCACCCTGCCAAACATGGTGGTAGCGGATATGCAGCGCTGTTGCGAGAGCATAGGCATTGCTGCTGGTTTCATCGCGCGCGGTGCGGCGTCCCACATCGTCGTCGCCGGCCCGATTTTGCAGAAATGCCGCCGCACAGAGATCGATGCGCAGCGCGGCATTGTCCGGTTCGTTCATGATCCGCGGTAGCGCCTGATGCAAAAGCCGAAAGGCTTGCCGATGATCACCTTCGATCAGCGGGCTCATATCCGTCGCGCCCAAGGTCCGTAATGTGCTCGAAAAATTGGTCGATGCGGTCGAGCGGATCAATTCCGCCGGCGCCGTCAATAAAGCCTCCGCATCCCAAAACAGCGCAACCGGCCGCGTCTTGGGGTCATAGAATTCCATGCGATGGTCGAGTTTGTCGTTCTTGAGCGCGGAGCCGCCTCGATTCATCGCCGTGTTCGGCGTTGTCGCGACATTGATAATGGGCGGTTTCGGCGCCATCAGCCGAGGGCTGTAGGCCTGTTTGCCTTCCGGATACTGCGTCATCAAATCATAAGGATCGCCTTCTTCCGCCAGGATAATAGCGACAACACGAGTACCGACGATAACACTGCCGCCTCCGACCGCGATGAGCAGATCGGCATCCGCCGCGCGGGCGGCTTCAACCGCGCCCTGTACGGCGGGCCAAGTCGAATCCTTGTCCATACCATCGAAATAGCCGGCATAGCGATCACCGAGACCCTTGCCAATCCGGTCCAGGAGATTGGTTTTGTGGGCGACCGTTCGACCGCAAATCACGAAAGCGCGTTTGGCTTTTTGACGTCCGACCTCGTCGGCAAGCTTATCGAGCGCGTTTTCGCCGGCATACAAACGCAGTGGGAAACCGACCGCGCGGAATGTCCTCGATTGGAGTGTCATAATTTACCTCTTCAGGATGGCGCCAGTGCCAGTGCCAAATAATCACCGATGTCGTCTAGAGCGGTCGTGGCCAGCGGGATAACCTTTCCCATCTGCAGGAACCCATGGATCGTGCTGTCGTAATGCAATCGCTGAACGGCCACATCCGCAGCGACAAGACGGTCCGCGTAGGCGCCGCCTTCATCGCATAACGGATCGAGGCCCGCGGTAACCACCAAGGTCGGTGGCAAACCTCTCAAATTGCTGCGCCGAAGCGGTGATGCATCAGCCTCGATGACCGGTTCGGTGTGACCAAAATAATGTTCATGGAACCACGCCATAATCGGTGTGGGGATCGGGAAAATCTCGGCCATCGTCCGGCGTGTTTCATGGCCACCTTCGCCGTGATCGGCAACGGGATAAAGCAAGGCCTGGCAACGAAGCGCCGGACCACCGGCATCCAAGGCACGGTGGCTCGCGACCGCGGCCAAATTGCCCCCCGCGCTATCGCCGGCGATTGCCAGTCGGGTCGGGTCGCCGCCGATTTGCGCAGCATTCCCCGCGGCCCAAATCAACGCCGCTTCCGCATCCTCGACAGCCGCCGGATATCGATGTTCGGGGGCGAGGCGATAATCGACCGAAATCACGATCGCGCCGGCCTTATTCGCAAGGTGCCGGCACAGCGGATCGTGCGTATCGAGGTCGCCGATCACGAATCCACCACCATGTAAGTAGACGCAGATAGGCAAACCCGATGCGCTCGAAGGCCAGTAAATGCGCAAATCGAGAGCCCCACCCGGCCCGTCGATGGATTTGTTCTCGACGCGCGCCACCGCCTCGCCGTCCAGGTTGATTTTCTCGACACCCGCGCGTTGCAGCGCACGCGCCTCCGCCGGCGAAAGCTCTGTCATCGAGGGTACGCGGCTCGCCGCCGCCCAATCCAGCATGGTTTGCGTGCCCGCGTCTGGTTTGGGCATGGTTTAGGTGGCGTTGTCGCCGCGCGACGCCGCGCCGGCGTTCTTAACCAGTTCCTCGATTGCTTCGTAAGGCTGCGCGCCGACGACGCCATAGCCCCCCGCCGCGAATGTCGGAACCCCCGTGACGCCATACTGACGCGACTTCGTCCAATCCGCGTCCACTTCGGACTTGAAAGTGCGTCGCTCAAGAACCTCGCGAGCCGCATCCTCCGACAATCCAACCGACCGCGCGACGTCAAGTAATACGTCAATATCACCTATATTCCGCGCATCGACGAAATAGGCTCGATACAAGGCATCATGAATGGCTTCGCCACCTTCTTGCGTATCGGCCCATTTCCCAAGTTCCTGCGCCAATCGGCTGTTATAGGTATGGGTGCGCTTGCCATAAGGCAGGCCCTCCGCGTCCATCAGCCCTTTCATTCGCGCATACATGTCATCGACATCTACCCCCCGTCCCGCGAAAAGCTGTTCCAGCGATTGCCCATCCGCCGGCGTGTCTGGGTGCAAGGGAAAATGAACGAGTTGGACGTCAACTTCATAATTCCTCTGGAGTTTTTCAATACGCCCGGTACTGAGATAACACCACGGTCATACGTAGTCGGTAAAAACCTCAAATGTCACTGGGTCGGCCATCACGGCTCCTTAAAAGATTATCTTTCAATTAAAACAAACAATTACCACCATTTTTTAGCGGTTCGATTACGAAGAACAATGCCATGGCAACAAAGGCGTCACAAGTCGGATAAAAAATCTACTTTCGACCAATTGTATGACGTTAACGACTTAATAACCGAGCGGGTTGCAAACATAGGATTTGTCGATACGGTAGCGGCGCGTTTTTGGGTGAAATTCTTTGGGGCAGCGGAATCGTGGCGATAAAGCGTTGTAACGCCTGGAGCATAGGTAAGGCGATGTTGATCGTGATTTTTTCGATCGGATCCTTGCCCGCGCACGCTGGCGACCTGATCGTCGCTATCCGCGATACAAATGGCGCGCCGGTGCGCGACGCTATCGTCACCGTAAAATTGGCTAATGGGGAGCCAAATACCCAGGCGTCCCCATTGGATAAATTGAGCATCAATCAAAAAGACACGACCTACCATCCCTTCGTCAGTTTGATATCGGCCGGCACGCCGGTCCAATTCGTCAATAGCGACCAATGGGGACATCACGTCTATTCGTTTTCGAAAGCCAAAAGGTTCGACATCACCGTCCCCGCGAACACATCAAGCAAATCCGTCACCTTCGAAAAGCCTGGAATAGTGGTTATCGGATGCAACATCCACGACCGAATGCTGGCTTACATTTTTGTGAACGGCGAAGGACAGCCGGCAAAATCAGATAAGATGGGCATAACTCGTTTCCTCGGCCTGCCGGCGGGAACCTATAGCCTGTCGGCGTGGCATCCATCACTTCGTTCCAAACGTAAGCAACCACCGATCGACGTTTCGATTGGGCAAGAAGGTGAGACAACAAAGGAAATCACCTTGAAGTTAAAGCGACCGGCCAAAAAGAAACGCAAACCCTATAAATATTGAGTTTTCCGAGGCTCGGTTCAGGATGGCATGCGGTTAAAATTTCGCACAAAGCTAACAGTCTTTATTGGCGCTATTCTCGTCGCAATTCAGCTCGTCAATACCGTGAGCGTCTATACCTCTACTCGGCAAAACGCATTGGAGCAGGGGAGACACCAACTAACGTTCGCGCGGAACATCCTAAATCGCCAGATCGACGAATTGACCGCGCGATTGGCTGAAGGCGCCCGCGTCGTGACTTTGGACTTCGGTTTCAGAGAGGCGATCGCCGTTGGAGATGAAGCCACAAAACGCTCCGTAATTTTGAACATGAAAGATCGCGTGGCTGCAGACCGGGTTATGCTAATTTCCCTGGAGGACGAAATCCTTTTCGACACCGGAGCAAGATCCGACAAACGATCATTTCCGTTCATCGACATGCTGGAAACCGCGGATGTGGATGGCCGTGCCATCGCTATCGCGTCTTTCGGAAACACCCTCTACCGACTCGTTGTCGTACCGGTGCTGGCGCCGGAACCAATTGCTTGGATTGGTATCGGTCTTGAAATAAACGATGCCTTGGCGCATCGGCTCCAATCGCAAGCACCGATACCGATGGATATTACGTTTTCCTTCCGGTCGGGCACGACTTCAAGTCTCTCGGCATCAACACTTGCGCCAAAACAACGAACGGCTCTTGCAAAAATTTCCGCAAGGCTCGCGACATCGGACGAACCCGATCTGCTGGATTTAGCCGACACCGCCTACATCGTTCTTGCAGCACCGGTGAAAATGGCAAACGAGAATTCCAGTGTCACCATGGTTCTGCAATATTCCGTCCAGCGAGCCATCAGCGGAACCTACCCAGTCCTAATCTCGATGATCGTCTTGTTGGTCGGTGGTTTAGGGTTAGCGCTTGTCGGTGGGTTTATGCTGGCACGCGGCGTTTCTCGCCCGCTCAATCAGTTGGTCAACGCGGCTGAGCGCGTCGGCAAGGGTGAATATGCGGAGGCAATCGACCTTAAGGGCAACGACGAGTTCGGGACACTATCGTCGACATTTAACGATATGATGACGGGCATTCGTGCACGCGAGGAGAAAATCTCTCATCAGGCCCGCTACGACTCGCTTACCGGCCTTCTAAATCGAACGGAATTTGTTAAAGCGCTCGAAGAGCTTCTCACGAAACGCGGCGATACGTGTCAGCTTACCATCGTCGTTCTCGGCGTCGCCCGTTTACCGGAAACGAATAGTACGCTCGGCTACGAAACCGGCGATGGGCTGATCAAAGAAATTTCGCATCGTCTCACTCTCTCGACCGGATCGAATGATTTACTTGCCCGGATGGGTGGCGACACATTCGGTTTGGTGTTCGATGAAACGTCGGTCAGTGATGCAGAAGCGGTAATCGCGCGTCTTAAGACCCAATTCGAACGACCGATCCCGATTCGGGATTTTGTTCTGGCAGCAGATTTAAGGTTTGGTCTCGCCTTTCACGAAGGTGCCGGCGGTGACGCGGAGCAGCTTATCCATCAAGCTGAAATCGCCGAATTCAAAACCCATGGGAATGGGCGAGACTGGCATATCTTCGACCCGGAAACGGATGAGGTTAACCCCGAACAACTCTTACTGATTACCGAGATGCGTCATGCAATCGAAGAGCAACAGTTCGAATTGCACTATCAGCCCAAGATCAATCTAAAATCAGAAGAGATCTTCGCTGTGGAAGCGTTAATCCGTTGGCAACACCCAGAAAGAGGCATGGTTTCGCCGGGCCAGTTTATCCCTTTAGCGGAACAGACGGGAGACGTACGACAGATTACACAATGGGCGTTGGGTCAGGCCCTTAAAGACGCGACAGTTTTGCGCGACGCGGGAAGGAACATACAAGTCGCAATCAACTTGTCCGCCTTGGACCTCGGCAATAGCGAGCTTCCCGATCAAGTATCGCACGCACTTGCCGCGAACAACCTGTCGGCAAACGCGCTCATCTTGGAAATTACCGAAAGCAGCTTGATGTCGGAACCGGCTGTTGCGCGAAACTCCCTGGCCATTCTCGACGATATGGGCATAGCGCTTTCGGTGGACGATTACGGTACCGGCTATTCCTCGCTCGCCTATTTAAAGGATTTACCGGTTTCCGAACTTAAGATCGATCAAGCGTTCGTACGCGATATGGCAACCAACTCGGAAGACGAGCTAATTGTTCGGTCCACGGTAGATCTCGGCCACAATTTAGGCCTCAAGGTTACCGCGGAGGGTATCGAAGACGCCGTATCCTTTGCCCAATTACAGAGAATGGGCTGCGATGTCGGTCAAGGATACTTCATCGCAAAACCAATGAATTTGGAAAACTTGATTCAATTCCTCTCGGAATCCAAGGTAACCAAGGAAAAAGATATGCCTGGACTCACACGACAACGCCGAGGATGAGACCGCTTACCTTCATTTTTGCGACCCTTACGGCCTTACCGGCTGTCGCGGATGAAGGATTCCCGAGACTGGAAATTCATGGCCTTATCGATATACGTGCCGTGCAAACCGACGATCAGCCGGGTTGGCGGGACAATGGTCTGGGCAAAACACGATTTGGTGGGAAACGAGGTGACGGCGATAGATTAACAGGTGGCCTCGGCGAAGCGTCGCTGCTTTTGAGGCCTCAGTTCGGTTGGGATAGTGGTGGCCACCTTCACCTCAAATTCGAGAAGGATCAAAAATCGACGGTCGATATCGTCGAGGCGTTCGCAACCTACCGGCCGGCATCCACCTCTCCCTGGCGATTTTCCCTAAAGGCCGGTTCTTTTTTTCCGCCCGTCTCGCTCGAGAACGTCGATATCGCGTGGCAAAGTCCCTATACGATCAGTTGGTCGGCGATCAACAGCTGGATCGGCGAGGAAGTCCGTTCGACCGGCGCTGAATTCAACGGCCGCTATCGTTATGACGGCGGTGGCGTTACGATCGGTGGCGCTTTATTCGCCGGCAACGATCCCGCCGGAACGATCCTTCATCAACGCGGTTGGGCGCTTCATGACCGGACCACGGCGCTCTTCGACAATATTCCATTGCCTGCGACGACGGCCGATTTCAGGAACCGGGGCGACATCGAGCCCTTCAAGGAAATCGACGATACCCCAGGCCTTTATCTCACCTTGCGTGCGGACGATGAGGATTTGGGTGGTGAGTTCCTTCTGACGGCGTATGACAATTTCGCGGACGAAGGCGCAACTCGGCGCGGGCGGGGCGCGTGGCGGACCCGATTTATCAGCAGTGGATTTAGCTATTTTCTACCCTTCGATATCGAAATGTTGACGCAGTTCATGCATGGCGATACCGAACGTCAGGCCCCTACGGGAAACATCCTTGATGCGTCATTTACCGCAGCCTATCTCCTGCTCAGCGGCTTCGTCGACGAGGACGAATTGCACCGGCTATCCCTCAGGTACGACTGGTTTCGTGTCGATGACCAAAACATCAGGCCCGGCAGCGGCACCCCGATTGACGAAATCGGCAACGCCTGGACATTTGCCTACACCTATCGTCCCGACGAACATCATCGCATCAGCTTGGAATTTTTAAGCGTCGCCAGCACGCGCGCCGCCCGCCTTACGACCGGTGTTTCCGCGCGGCAGCGCGACAACACGATCCAAACGAGCTACCGCTTTACGTTCTGACGCAGTTTATTTGAAAGCCGGCATCACGTCGTGGGTCATGATTCGCAGGCTGTTCTTGACCTGCTCTTCCGTCAGCATCCCCCCCGCGTTTGTTTCGGCGATTACACCGTCGATGCCGAGAACCTCGTTCCATTCGGTGAGCCGGTCGATAAGCATCGGTGCCGTACCGAAGGCGACCCGGCTTTTCAAAATATCGTCATAGGTTAGGGCTTCAAGCGTCGCGACAGTTTTAGCCGCGCCACCGGTACTGCTAGCAGCACTTGCCGCATTGGCCTGGGACGCGGCCACCATTTTCGCCTGCCGCTCGAAGTAATACGTAATGTTGTCGCGCGGTTGTTCCAGCGCCGCATGTTCGGAGTCCGCGGCGAAGACCGGTACCCGAAGATAGATGCTACCGTCTCCCGGATGCCCCGACCGTTTCCAGGCATCCCGATAGACATCAAGGTTTTCGCGCAGCGCCTCGAGCCCGTCACCACGCAAGCCGACGAACAAGGGCAGGCCTTCTTCCGCGACTTTCGTAAACGTGCCGGGTGACGTCGCGGCCATGCGCATGGGCGGGTGAGGCTTCTGAACGGGTTGCGGCACGACCAAGGCTTCGGTCACTTTGAAGAATTTTCCGTCGAACGAGAAAGGCTTTCCCTTCCACGCTTCGCGCAACACCGCCAAGGCTTCGTCGAAACGTTCCTGGCTCTCG